>NZ_QEHP01000057.1:110139-127804 GCF_003094695.1 Chryseobacterium sp. HMWF035
AAAGTAAAATTACTTTTGTATTTCTGAAAAAAATTGTACTTTTACATCGCCTTGAATGAGGGAACAAGTCAAGGTAATAAATTTTTTTTCATCATTTGTGTTTTTAGAATCGTATCGCCTGATACGATTCTTTTGTTTTTTTATTCCTTTTCGTAATTCATCAGAAGATCAATAAAATAGGAGTAGGTAACCGTACCTTCCTGCTGATTGCTTTTCAGGAAAAGGTTGTTCGTAAAGCCGAAAAAGTCATCCAGCAATCCCTGATGTTTCAGAACAAAAGCCTTTTCATAAGCTCTGTCTTTTTTCATCTCCGGAGAATAGTTTTTCAAAACAGATTTTACAAATTCAGGATCTTTATCTGCGATAAAATTCAACAGGCTTTTTAAGGTAAAATATTCTGTGCTGTATCGCAGATCTGTATTTTCCGAATGAATCCCGATGAGATATCCCACGAAATTCGCTTCCTGCTCTCTGGCAAAACCAAGCTGGTGAGAACTTTCATGTGCAGAAGTGAAAGGAATAAGCGTATTCGGCAATTGTGAGTTGTACTGAGCTTCTGCAGTGAATGGATTGTAATATCCCAAAATTCCGGTGAAATTCATCACGTTTTTAAATAAACTGGGTTTGAAGGAATTAATTTCAGAAGCTTTTTTACCCGAAATGTTGCCTGGAAGTTTTGTCTGCTGCGAGAGAATTTCTGCCTGAACAGCCTTTAGATCTTTCAGAATAAAAATTCCGTTTTTATCTTCATAAGTCAGTTTTCGTGTTTCCTTGCATCGCGCGAGATACTTTAAAGCCAATACTTTTGCCTTTTCAACAGTAGGTTCTTTCTGGCTTGGAAGCTTTTTAATAATAGGAGTCTGAAAATAGAGCATTCCCCAGAATATCTGATACGAAAAATAGAAGATATTTATGCTCATTAATATTTTTAAAAAAGAAGAATTCCTGTTTTTCTTTTTAAATGATGTAATGATACAATACACAAGAAAAATTCCCAGCAAAATATAAATTACATCTCCAAAGGAAAAAGGAATCCATGAAAATACAATCTGATGAACCGTTTTCTGAAATTCAAATAAAGTCTCAAAAAAAGAAATCATGATTTCAGATTTTGAAAAAGCATAGAACAAAAGAAATTGGGCAAGTAATAAACCTGCCCAAAACCTTTTCTTATATTGTATGTTCGTTTTCTTAATGACCACTGCCTTTTGTGATTTTGTCAAGATCAATTCCCTGAGATTTCAAAATTCCGCTTACTCTTATAGCATAGAAAGCAAGATAAGCAAAACAGATCACCCCTACAATATAACTGAAGTGAATATTGGTAAGATCTGCTACATATCCCTGAATAAGGCTTACAATTCCTCCTCCCATAATCATCATAATCAATAATCCTGAACCCTGATTGGTGTGTTTTCCCAAACCATTGATCGCTAAAGCGAAAATACATGGCCAAAGAGTAGAACAGAATAGTCCAACGCTTGTAAAAGCATATACAGAAACCATTCCTTCAGTAAACATACCGGTCAGTAAAGCGGTAATACCTGCAGCCGAGAAAATAAGAAGCATTCTCGCTGGATTTCCTTTACTCAAAATGTCACAGATAATCATTGCAATAATAATTAATCCGTAAACATAGAAATGAGACAGATCGTGTTTTGCAATTGCATTTACCAAAAGGAATACCCCAAAAGCAAGATAAGGAGCTAAGAATCTTAAAATCTTTTTAAATCCTGCACTTACATCGAAAGCTTCAACGGCACCAGTCCAACGACCGATCATTAATGAAGCCCAGTATAATGAAATATAAGGAGCGACATCTTTTGTTTCAAATCCTAAGCTTTTTTCCATATAAGCAGGAAGATTACTTGCAGTAGAAACTTCCACACCTACATAAACAAAGATGGCAATCATCCCTAAGATAAGCTGTGGATACTGCAATGCAGACTTTCTGTGCTGTCCTTTTACGCTGTCATCCGTATCTTCGGTAATTGTTGGAGTAACTGCCGGAAGCGAAGAAAATTTAAGCATAATCGCAACCAGAACAAAGGCTGCTCCTAAAATAAGGTAAGGAATTTTTACACTTTCAACACTTGCATTATTATTCGATGCAGCTGCAGATCCGAAAATCGCAAAAGAAACAATCAGCGGACCGATTGTAGTTCCAAGATTATTGATTCCTCCTGCCATTGTTAATCTCTGAGAACCCGTTTCAGAAGGTCCTACTTCGATGGCTAAAGGGTTGGCAACAATCTGCTGTAAAGAGAACCCCAATCCCACAATAAATAAACCGGAGATCATTAAAGGGAAAGAATGCATATTGGCAGCCGGATAAAACAGTAAAGTTCCTGCTGCAGAAATAAGAAGCCCGACAATAAGCCCGTTTTTGTAACCTATTTTATTCACCAGATCCTGCTTTAATCCCGCAGAGACCAGCATATAAATCAAAGAGCCCACTGTATATGCCACATAGAAGCATATCTGTACAAGCATACTTTCGGTTTGAGATAAATTAAAGGCTTTTTGAAAAACCGGGATCAAAATGTCATTACTTGCCGCCACAAATCCCCAGAAAAAAAATACAGTAACCAATGGGATAAATTGTCCCCAATTAGTTTGTTTAGAATAATTTGACATATTTGTTGAAAATTTCTGAAAACAAATATATATTATTTCTATTAATTATAGTGTTTTAACAATGTTTTTTTTATTGTCTCAAAAGCGGACGATTTAAGGTCTTTCGGTGATTCTGAAGGAGTTAAAATTCCGTTGAAATAAACTTTTGCTTTACCGGGATAACCTTTGGAATTGTCAAACGGGAAAATTTCCTTTAATCCCACGAAAGTAAAGACCACAATAGGAGAGTTGTGTTTTGAAGAAAGCGTAAATGCACCATCTTTAAATTCATCCAGAATAATGGACGTGTCATCCGGAACACCGCCTTCCGGAAAAATAACAATGCTGTTTCCTTCTTCCATTTTTTCGGCGCATCTCCGGTAAACATCGGCGCGGCTTCTTGCACTTTTACGGTCTACCATCACACAGATCCTTTTATAGATGGTTCCGAAGATCGGAATTTTTACCAGTTCTTTTTTTCCCACAAAGCAAACAGGATGATCTGCACACAAAATACACATCAGCATAATATCCATAATCGATGTGTGGTTAGATATGAAAACGTACTGTTGGTTTTTGTCTAATTTTTGATCAGAAAGCTTCGTAAGATCGTACCGCAGACCCATTCCGAAAAAAATGCAGTAGCTCCACCATCGTACAAACCGGTAAGCATATTTATAATGGTTTTTATTGAATGATAAAATGTAAACTGGAATTCCGAAAAGGATGGTGAAGACAAATGCTAAAATCAGCATCCAGAATCTCCAGAGGTAATTTAAAACTTTCGTCACAGCCTATCCGTTAAAGATTACTTTTTTCTTGATGGAATAATTTAAAACCGAAACCAGCAGAATGGCAGCAATTTTACTGATCATTTCCGGACTCAGCGTATAAATAATCAAATCTATATTATCCTTAAATATATAACTGTAAAAAATCTGGAAAAAACCGAGACTTAATAAGGTTGAAATAAAAGAAACCATCATAAAATAGGCAAATTCTTTTCTTTTGGAATGCTTTCCTCTTTCAAAAACAAACCAGATGCTCAAGAAATAATTGGTGATGATTCCGCAGCTTGTAGAGAAAATATTACTCAGCGGATAATGGATCCCGTGGAAATTGGTTTCGCGCGGAAAAAACTGAGGAAGGGAAGTGCTGAAGAGTTTAAAACTCCCGATTTCCACAACCGCACTGAGTCCTCCTGCAATGATGAAGAACAAAACCTGTTTCTGACGTAGTATTAAATCTCTCATCCGATTTTTATGATATGCAAATTTATAATTATATGTTAAACCGATAAAAAAAGATGTTAAATATTTTTTTAGATTCAAAATTATTTCTAAATTTAATTTTCAGAATGATGTAAACCTGACCTGATAATAAATTCATTTTCAACTATTTGTGTTGATGGTTTTTTCTATCTTGTAATGCGTGATTAGAAGCATACGATCAAAAATTTTTACGACCACATTTTAATAATATTTGTATGAAACGTCAAAACAAATACAGAAAATTCCAGCTTCAGCAACAAAATATTGAAGCTCTAGAAAGAGAAAATTCACGCTTCAAACGTGTCTATTCCGAGTATGAAAATATGTCTAATGAACTTTGGAATCTTGAAAATGCAACAGACGAACCTGTTCCCGATGACTTCATCAATGCCATGATTCTTCAAACCTCTTATCTGGAAGATGAAATTGAAGACTGGCTGATCCAGTTTAACGATAAAAAGACGACAGACATAAAACAATAACAATGCATCTGAAAAAAAATTACTGAAAGAGAGCTTTACGGAATTAGTGAGCTCTCTTTTGTTTAATGCAAAAAAGATAACAGAATTGTTATACCACAAATAACACATATGTCATGTTCAGAATCCGTCATCTTACAAGATAAATTCATAATTTAGCATCCTTAAACTAAAATGTAAAATATGGTTGCTATTGTTGATAGTGGTTCTACAAAATCCGACTGGGTAATTTTGGACGATTTTAAAAAGGTCTTCCTGAAAACAGAAACCATTGGCTTCAACCCAAACTTCATCAACAAAGAACTTATTGTTCCTGAAATTGAAAAAAATACAAGCCTTACCACCGTTAAAAATTCGATTAAGAAAATCTTTTTTTATGGTTCAGGATGTGGTGTTCAGCAAAATTGTGATATCATTATAGAAGAGCTGGGCAAAGTATTCATCGGCGCAGAAATCATTGTGAAGGAAGATCTCACGGCAGCAGCTTATGCCGCTTACAGAGGGAAACCTGCCATTGTCTGTATTTTGGGAACCGGTTCCAATTCTTGCTATTTTAACGGAGAAACCATTAAGATTCAGTTGCCTTCTCTCGGATTTCTTGTAGGAGACGAAGGAAGCGGAAGCGCAATCGGTAAACAACTGGTAAGAAGATTCTTTATGCAGAAACTTCCTGCAGATCTCTCATCGGAGTTTGAAGAAACGTATAAGCTGACTGTGGAGGAAGCATTGAAAAACATGTATCACACTCCAAGACCCAATGCGTACTTAGCAGATTTCAACAAGTTTGTAGTGGAAAGAAAAGATCATCCGTATTTACAGAAAATGGTGCATGAAGAAATGCTTAATTTTTTCGATTATCAGGTGCTTCCCTATGTAGAAGCCAAAGATGCCGAGATCAATTTCATCGGATCAATAGCCTATTATTACGAAGATGTTTTACGTTCTGCAGCGGCAGAGCTTAATCTTAATGTGGGACAGATTGTTCAGAAGCCTATCGAAAGTCTCGTAAGCTACCACATTCAATATATATTATAATTAAATAACAAAATTCATTATATGTCAAGTAAAACCCACCGCGACGAAAAGAACTTTAATCAGGCGGCTTTAGACTATCATAAAGCCGAACCTAAAGGTAAGATCGAAGTGATCCCTTCAAAACCACACTCATCTCAGAGAGATTTGTCTTTGGCGTATTCTCCGGGGGTTGCAGTTCCTTGTATGGAGATCCACGATAAGCCTGAAACGGTGTACGACTACACCGGAAAAGGAAATCTGGTAGCTGTCATTTCAAACGGTACCGCAGTTTTAGGTTTGGGAGATATCGGTGCAGAAGCTTCGAAGCCGGTAATGGAAGGGAAAGGTCTTTTGTTCAAAATTTTTGCGGACATTAACGTTTTCGATATTGAAATCAACGAAAAAGATCCTGATAAATTCATAGAAATTGTAAAAGGTATTGCTCCTACGTTTGGAGGAATCAATCTGGAAGATATTAAAGCTCCGGAAGCATTTTATATCGAACAGAGACTCAAAGAAGAACTGGATATTCCTTTGATGCACGACGATCAGCACGGAACGGCGATCATTTCTGCAGCAGCATTAATCAACTCTCTTCAGATTGCCAATAAAAAGATTGAAGAAGTGAAAATGGTGGTGAACGGAGCAGGAGCAGCGGCAATTGCGTGTACCAACCTTTATATTTCTCTTGGTCTGAAAAGAGAAAACGTATTGATGTGCGACAGTAAAGGAGTGATTAACCACAAAAGAGAAAATCTTACTCCCGAAAAAATCGATTTTGTTGCTCAGACGGACATCGAAACATTGGAAGATGCCGTAAAAGGTTCAGACGTTTTCGTCGGATTATCAAAAGGAAATGTAATGACGCCGGAAATGTTGCTGAGCATGAATGAAAATCCTATCGTTTTTGCATTGGCAAATCCTGATCCGGAAATTGCGTACAATGTAGCCCTTGAAACCCGCAAAGATGTCATCATGGCAACAGGAAGAAGCGATTATCCTAATCAGGTTAATAACGTTCTTGGTTTCCCATATATTTTCCGCGGAGCATTAGACGTTCAGGCAAAAGGAATTAATGAAGCAATGAAACTGGCGGCTGTTCATGCCATTGCAGATCTGGCAAAAGAGCCTGTTCCGGAGGCGGTAATTTTAGCGTATAACATTCAGAATCTGCAGTTCGGAAGAGAATATTTTATTCCAAAACCGTTTGATAACCGTTTAATTACAAAAGTATCCAGTGCGGTAGCAAAAGCTGCTGTAGAAAGTGGAATTGCCAGAAAGACAATCACCGATTTTGAAGAATACGAAAACAGCCTCCTCGACAGAATGGGAAGAGACGAGAAGCTGGTAAGAATGATGCAGAACCGTGCAAAAGCCAATCCGAAAAGAATTACTTTAGGAAATGCGGAAGAATATAACGTTCTGAAAGCGGCACAGATTCTATATGAAGAAGGAATTGCCTATCCGAGTCTTTTAGGAAATAAAAAATACATCAAGGAGCAGATGGAACATTTCGGGATCAATCTTGATATTCCGATTATTGATCCAAGCGACGACGATCAGAAAGAAAACAGAAAAAAATACAGAGAAACACTTTGGAAACTTCGCCAGAGAAAGGGAATGAACGAATACAAAGCAAAAAGATTCGTTCGCCAGAGAGATTATTTCGGTCCTTTGATGTTGAAACACGGTGATACAGACGGGTTAATTGTTGGTTTCTCTAAAAATTATACATCCGTTCTTAGACCGGTTTTAGAAGTAATTGAAAAAGATAAAGGAGTAGATAAAGTAGCTGCAATGATGATGATTTTGTCTGAAAAGAAACCAATTTTCTTCGCAGATACCTCCATCAATCAGAATCCTACGGCGGAAGATTTGGTAAATATTGCTAAAATGGCAGAGTTTACTGTAAAATCTTTTGCCATCGAACCGAGAATCGCCATGCTTGGATTTGAAAACTTTGCAGCGATCTCCGAAACTTCAAAAAAAGTAGCAAAAGCAGTAAGCATTCTTCACGAAAAATATCCGAAAATGATCGTGGATGGAGAAATTCAGCCGGATTTTGCGATGAATTCAGATCACTTAAGCGACTATCCATTCTCAAAATTAGGAACAACGCCTGCCAATACATTCATTTTCCCAAATCTTGAAAGCGCCAACTTATCCTACAAGATCATCAGAGGAATGAAAGTAGCACAGGTAATCGGACCAATTTTGATGGGACTGAAACAGCCGGTTCACGTTTTACAGATGCGTTCAAGCGTAGATGAGATTGTAAACCTTGCAACCATTGCCGTTCTGGATGCTCAGAGAAGAGAGAAAAAAGAGAAGAAATAATAAAAAATCTGTTCTTAAGATAGAAAGCAGTACACAAAATAACGGTGTACTGCTTTTTTTTGCGTCCTAATTTCACAATTTTGTGATATTAGGACAGGTAAATTTGTATTTTGAAAATCTTTTGAAATACCTATGAATACTAACTTTTCTAGGGGTAAAATAAATTGTAAAATACATTTTCAGAATTAATTATTTAAATATCTGTTCAACAGGTAGATAAATTAAATACTTTAGGAGAACCAAAAATTACATTATGAAAAATTTAAAAAAACTTTCAAGAGAAAATTTAAGACAGATTGCAGGAGGCGGACCCGGAGGAAAGCCATTGCAGTCTCCGGACGGAGGATATTACTGCCTTCCTTCTCAGGGACAGTTATGTTTGGTAGGATGTACACCCACCTGCGTAAACGGAGCCTGCAACATCAGCATGTGTCTGGATATAAATCCGGTGTAGATTTTTGTAAAATTAAAGTAAGAAAATGAAACCTGTCCATTTGGATGGGTTTCGTTTTTTTTGAGAAATTATTGCATTTACAGTTAAAAATTAAGTTAAAAATCATTCGCGCGTGAAATGAAAACATAACTTAGTTTAAATTACTATATTTGGGAGTTATAAAAATTAATAATGATATTTTCACTTCAAGGCATTGTTCAGGAACTTACGCCTACTTACGCAGTAATCAACGTACAAGGAGTTGGTTACTATGTAGGTATCAGTTTAATGACCTCACAAACCCTCACAACCAATAAAGAAACTTTTCTTTTTATTCAGCAGATCATCAGGGAAGACGCTCATTTGCTATTCGGATTTAACACTCGTTCAGAGAAAGATATGTTCAATCTGTTAATAAGCGTTAATGGAGTAGGAGCTGTTTCAGCACTTATTTTACTGTCTACTTTAAGTCTTGATGAGATCGCTTCGGCAATCCTCTCAAAAAACAGCGCACTCATTCAGAAAGCCAAAGGAATCGGGGCAAAAACAGCCGAAAGAATCATTGTGGATCTTAAGGATAAAGTACAGAAATACAGCAATCCCGAAGAAAACATTTCCACGTTTGCAAATAATAAAATCAAGGAAGAATCGTTATCTGCATTAGAAGTTTTGGGCATTCCTAAGCGAATGAGCGAGAAACTTGCGGATAAAATCATGAAGCAGGATCCTAATATTTCAGTAGAAGAGTTGGTAAAACAAATTTTAAAAAACATTTAACATTTGGTGGCGAATAATAAATATTTCAATATAATTCTGTTCCTGTCGTTTTTGCTTGTGTCTACATTTACATTTGCACAAAGACGGCTTGCAGCAAAGGTAAGCGATACCGCAATTATCAAAAAAGATTATCAGTTGGCAGATCCTACACAGTATGAAGCCTACTACGATATAAAAACAGGAATGTATTTCGTATATCCTAAAGTAGGAAATACCATAACAGGACAGCCGACTGCGATGTCTCCGGAAGATTACAAAGAGTTCATGATGGAAGCGCAGACGAAAGCTTACTATAAGGAAAAATCAGACCGTTACAGTCTCATGTTCCGGAAAGATAAAAGCGATGCGGCGAGAAAAGGTTTAATTCCTTCATTACAGATCAACAACAGGCTTTTCGAAACCATTTTCGGAAGCAATAAAATCGAAATCATTCCTTCCGGGTATGCTTCTTTCGATTTAGCCGGATTATATCAGAAGATTGATAATCCATTGATTTTACCGCAAAACAGAAAGAGTTTTACGTTCGATATCGACCAGAGAATTCAGCTTGGTTTATTGGGAAAAGTAGGAGAAAATCTTCAGTTAAAAGCCAATTATGACACCCAGAGCGGTTTCGCATTTGAGAATAGAATGAATCTTGTCTGGCAGGCAAAAGGAAGCTGGAAAGATCTTCAGCAGAAAGGTTTGCAGGATGTAGATAAGCCAAGTGCAGGAGGAGAGGACAAGATCATCAAAAGAGTAGAATTCGGTAACGTTAATATGCCGCTTTCCACCAGTCTCATTCGTGGTTCACAGTCTTTATTCGGGGTTAAAACAGAATTTCAGTTAGGTAAAACCTTCGGAACAGTCGTGCTTTCCCAACAACAGGGTGAAGCAAGGAATATTACGGTTCAGGGTGGCGGTGTCATGAATACATTTAAATTAAATGCAATTGATTACGAAGACAACCAGCACTACTTTTTAGGACATTATTTCTTAGATAAATATGACGGCGCTTTATTAAATTATCCTCAGATCAATTCGAAGATCAGCATTACAAGATTGGAAGTCTGGGTTCTGGATCAGGGGAACAGCAACTTACAGTACCAGAAAAGTATTGTCGGAATCAGAGATTTGGGGGATGCTTCTGGAGTTCTTCCCGATAATAACCAGCCGGGTTTTAACCTGTATTCCACGATTAACGGATTACCGGGTTTAAGAGATGCGAGTACCGCATACAATGCTATTAAAGGGCAAAACCTTCCTGTTGCAACCGGAGGTACAGAAGTTTATCAGGATGGTGAACACTTTATCTTTAATAAAAAAGCAAGAAGATTAAATACCAACGAATATACCTTACAACCGCAGTTAGGATACATTTCATTAAATCAGAAACTGAACGATAATCAGCTTTTGGCGGTTTCCTTTTCCTACACGGTGAACGGAAGCAATCAGGTGTACAAAGTCGGGGAATTCTCCGAGGAAAGTACTGTTTTAATGGCGAAACTTCTAAAACCGAATACAACGGTAAAAACAACTTCGCCGATGTGGAATCTGATGATGAAAAACATCTATTCTCTGGATGCTGGACAGGTTAATCATGACGGATTTATCCTGAACGTGTTATACAGAGATCCACAATCCGGAGGTAAAGTAAATTATCTTCCGGTTGCCAATAATCCACAGGTAAGCAATGTTCCTCTAATCAAATTATTAAACTGGGACAGACTGAACGCCAACGGAGATTTACAGAACAACGGAACTTCAACGGGAGACGGTATTTTCGACTTTGTTAACGGAATTACCATACGTCCGGAAACAGGAAGAGTGATCTTTACTAAAGTTCAGCCATTTGGAAGCTATATCCAGAATGTCATCGGAAGTAATGATCCACAGTACGTGTTCTCAGATCTGTACAGCCAGCAAAAACAGGTTGCTACATCAAGTAACTTAGCACAGCGTTATACCATTGAAGGTCGTTACAAAGGCGTTCAGGGACAGGGAATTTCTCTGGGAGCAGTTAATGTTCCTCAAGGTTCCGTAAAGGTTTCTGCAAACGGAGTTCAGCTTACTGAAGGGATAGACTACACCGTAGATTATATGTTGGGAACCGTTACCATCATCAATGAGCAGGTAAAACAATCCGGACAGGCAATTAATATTTCACTGGAAAATCAGTTAACATTCAATACCCAAAGAAAGAGATTCATGGGATTGAATTTAGAAAGAAGATTCAATGAAAACTTTATCTTGGGAGGAACCGTTGTAAACTATTCCGAATCACCGCTTACTCAAAAAGTAAACTATGGTCAGGAAGCTGTTAATAACACAATGGCAGGAATCAATTTGATGTACAATAATCAGCTTCCGTTCCTTACGAGATTAACAGATAAAATACCTTTGGTAAATACAGAAGCACCATCCAATTTGAATTTCAAAATGGAAGCAGCTTATTTACTTCCCGGTTTAAATAAAGGAATCAACGATCAGTCTTATATTGATGATTTTGAACAGACCACTTCAAAAATTACTTTAAAAGAACCTACAGCGTGGAGCTTAGCTTCAAAGCCGGAAAAGAATCAATCTGATCCTTTATTTACAGGAGCAGGAAAAAATAATGATATCACGGAAGGATATGGAAGAGGTTTGTTATCATGGTATAACATCGATCCGAGATTTTACGGTGTGGGAGGAAAAGCTCCAACAGGAATCACGCCGCAGTCGGTTTCCAATCACGCTTCAAGAAGGGTTCAATTCTCAGAAATTTTTAACAACAGAGATTTCGTAGCAGGAGAACAGACGTATACCAATACTTTTGATATTTCGTATTATCCGGCAGAGAAAGGGCCTTACAATTCCAATCCGGCTACAGAAACAACCGCACAAAGATGGGCGGGAATCATGAGACCGATCAGCATTTCCAACTTCGTAAATTCCAATATCGAATATGTTGAATTCTGGATGATGGATCCTTATGCAGACGGAAATACTTTAGGTACAAATCCAAAACTTTTACTGCATTTAGGAAACGTTTCGGAAGATATTCTGAAAGACGGACAGATGCAGTACGAAAACGGATTGCCAACACCTTCGGCTCCGTCTACCACTACGGCTTCAAACTGGGGAACTCAGCCGAAGCAGCCACCGATTCTTTATGCATTCTCAAGTGAAGGAGCAGACAGAACCGCTCAGGATTTGGGGTATGACGGCTTAAGTTCGGATCAGGAAGCGGCATTGTTTGGAAATACATTTATCAATCCGGTTACCAATGTTTCCGACCCTGCTGTAGATGATTTTGTATTCTATATGTCTGAAAAGTTCACAGGAACTCAGGCGTCATCATTGGTTCAGCGATACAAGTATTTCAGAAATCCGGAAGGAAACTCTCAGAGTAACTCTTTAGAAGTGGCTTCACAGACTCCGGATGCGGAAGATATTAATAAGGATTACAACTTAGATCAGACAGAAAGCTACAACCAGTATGAGGTAAGCTTAACTCCGGGAAGCCTTACTTTAGGACAGAATAACATCGTAGACGTTAAAACAGTTCAGGCATCATTCCAGAATGGGCAGACTTCTCAGGTAAAATGGTATTTGTTCAGAATTCCGGTTTCCCAGTACGTAAATACGGCAGGAGATCATGATGCTTCTATTTTGAATAATGTAAGATTTGCAAGATTATTATTAACAGGTTTTGACCAGACTTCAACGTTAAGATTCGGAACCATGGATTTGGTGAGATCAGACTGGAGAAAATATCCTAAAAACATTGCCAATACAGGAAATTCAGGAGCTACAGATGAAGGAACAACCGTTGCAGATAATAATAACTTCGAGGTAGGGAGTGTAAATATTGAAGAAAATGCACTGAATCAGCCGCCTTACGTTCTGCCTCCGGGAATCGACAGACAGATTTTAAGCGGTAATGCAGGGGCACAGAGACAGAATGAAGCTTCTTTATATTTAAAAGCAACATCCCTTGCTCCATCAGAAGCAAGAGGAGTATTTAAAAATACCTCTCTGGATATGAGAAGATACAAAAAATTAAAACTTTTTGTACACGCTCAGGATCCTGGTAAAAGAGTATTCGGTTTTAATAAAGAAACCAAGTTCTTCATCCGTTTCGGTAGTGATGCCACGGATAACTACTATGAATATGAATCTTCACTCTTCATCACACCATCTAATGCTACAACACCTATGGAAATCTGGCCGATGGAAAATGATGTGGATTTAAATATTCAGGATTTTGTGGATGCTAAAATAAGAAGAGATAAAAATCACCCTACGCAAATTGTACAAAGATTAAAAGATGAGGTTTTTGATCCGGGGAATACTTTTAAAAGTCTTTACATCAAGGGACGTCCAAGTTTAGGAAACATTACAACCATCATGATTGGTGTCAGAAATGGTTTCGAAAGAGGAACTTCCGGAGCTGTAGCACTCGACAGGATTCTTTGGGTAAACGAAATCCGTCTCTCTGAAATAGAAAATGACGGAGGGTATGCAGGAAACGCCAGCTTAAACTTCAATCTGGGAGATTTTGCAACCGTGAATACAAGTGCTTCTTATACTTCAGTAGGATTTGGAAACATTGATTCTAAACCAGCCGAGAGAAACCAGTCGACTCAGTCTGCATTCAGCATCAATACCGCAGTAAATGTAGATAAATTTTTACCTGAAAAAACAGGAGTTAAAATTCCGGTAAACTATTCTTATTCTCAGACTATTGAAGATCCGAAGTACAATCCTCTGGATACGGATGTAGAGTTTAAGAAAGCAGCAAACAAAGAGCAGCTTAAAAAAGTAGCTAGAACTTATACACAGCAAAGAAGCATCGGCGTTGTGAATATGCATAAAGAAAGAATGAATCCGAACAGGAAACCTAAGTTCTACGATATCGAAAACGTATCGGTAACGGCGGTTTACAACGACGATTATTACAGAGATATTTATACCAAGAAAAATTACAGACAGTATCTGAGAGGGTATGTAGATTACAACTATACATTCAAACCTTGGGTAATCCGTCCCTTCAATAAAATGATCAGCGATACGGCGAAGTCTACGAAATATCTCAGATGGGTAAAAGAATTTAACTTTAATCCTGTTCCAACAAGATTCTCTTTCAGAACAGAAATCGACAGAAATTACAACGAGTTGCAGTTTAGAAATATCGATGCCATTCTTACAGGAAACTATGGTGATGACTTTGCAGCGATTAAAAACAGAAACTTCTATTTCGGATGGCAGTATGGTTTAGGATTTAATTTTACCAAATCTTTAAAACTGGAAATTAACTCGGCAACCAGAACATTGAATGACAATGTGGACGTTAATACAATGGACAACAGTTCTATTTTCGGAAATGTATTAAGAGCGGGTAGACCTGTATTGTATAACCACAGAGTTCAGTTAAACTATAAATTACCGTTCCAGTATCTTCCATATCTTGATTTCATCGATGCGGAATTAGGATACGGATTTACCTACAACTGGAATGCAAGATCTACAGTGTTACTGGCAAGTCCGGACGGAAGCTTAGGTTCAATCGGTCAGAATACGAATGTTATTCAGGCAACCGGAACAGCAGACTTCACCAAGTTCTTTGGGCAGTTTAAGTATTTCAAAAATATTTCGGCAAAATTGCAGAAACGCAAACAGGAAATAGATTCATTAAACAATGCTTATACGCAACAGTGGGAGAAAAACAGATATGCTTATAAAAGATATAAATTCAAAAACAGACTGACTCCGCTTCAGAGCATGGCGTATTTATTAACATCCATGAAGCAATTAGATATCAATTATTCTGAAAACAATGGAACAGTGCTTCCTGGATTATTATCGGCTCCGAACTGGTATGGTTACGGACAGACTTTGGGAGGTCCAACCATCGGGTTCCTTTTTGGATCTCAAGCAGACATCAGAAGAACGGTAATGGAAAACGGATGGGTAAGTGATTCCGAATTTATGACAGATCCTTATGTACGAATGTCGACACGCGAGCTACGGGCTAATTTGCAAGTTATGCCGATGAACGATCTCAGAATAGACATCAGTGCACTGCATAATTATAACCGAAACTTTACCCATACAGGATTTAATTACAGAGATCCGAATACGGGAGTTGCCAATCCGAACTACACATTTGCAAATGATTTGGTAACCTATTCCAACTCGGTTGTTTTATTAAAGACAGCATTCAAAGACGGAGCGGCAATTTATCAGGCAATAAGACAGAATGCACAGGCTTTATCTCAGCAGAAGCAGGGCGCTTTAGAGCCAAACGGATTCAAAGACGGTTATGGAATTTCAAATGCCTATATTTTGATTCCTGCATTCAGAGCTGCGGTGGAAGGAAAAACAGTAAAAGAAATGACCAATCCTAAAAAGGCAGGACTTCCGATTCCAAACTGGAAGATCACTTACTCAGGGTTGAGAAATATCCCGATCATCAACGGACAATTCTCCAAGTTTGATCTTTTACATTCTTATCAGGCGACTTATACAGCAACAGGAATTCAGTCGAGTATCGATTATTTCAACAGTCTTAATGCTTACGATGCAACGCAGAGAGATATTAATGACGATTATATCAATCCGTTCACTTTTGCTCAGGTAGGTTACGTAGAAAACTTCTCACCTTTGATCGGAGTAGACATGACGATGAGAAACAATATTCAGTTGGGTATTCAGTACAACAGATTAAGAACATTGTTACTCGGATTGGTAAACCATACCTTAACAGAAGATTCAAACAGCGAATATGTAGTGAGAGTAGGATATATCATCCGAAACTTCAGATTAGGAATGACGAATGTGAGAGGACGAGGAAAAGCAAAAGGAAGTGACCTGAACATCAGAGGAGATTTCTCGCTGAGAGACAGCAAGACGAGCATCACCAACATTTTACTGGATGATTCTCAGGTTACAGGAGGTCAGAGATTGATGAACATTAAAGTCTCAGCAGATTATAATGTATCACAGAACCTTAATCTTAGAGTATTCTATGAGCAGATGACTTCTAAATATAAAATCTCAACAGCATTCCCGTTGTCAACAATCAGAGCAGGTATTTCTGCCACGTTTACATTCGGAGACTCAGGCGGTTTCTAATTAGAACGAAAATAAATTTAAATGTCCCTCAGTTTTTGAGGGACATTTTTTATATCCGATATTTGAACCTTCTGGAATTTTGAATACATTTGTACAAATAAAAAATTAAAAATGAACACACCATCAGAATTAAAGTACACGAAAGATCACGAATGGATCAAGATTGAAGGAAATGTTGCTACAATCGGTATTACAGACTTCGCACAGGGAGAACTGGGAGATATCGTTTATGTAGATGTAGACACTATAGATGATGATCTTGAAGGAGGTGCCGTTTTCGGAAGTGTAGAAGCTGTAAAAACAGTTTCAGATCTATTCTTGCCTATCTCAGGAAAAGTGATCGAATTCAACTCAGAATTGGAAGACCAGCCGGAATTGTTAAATTCAGATCCTTATGGCAACGGATGGATCATCAAATTAGAAGTTGCTGAAGGTGCAGATCATTCAGAATTACTTTCTGCGGAAGAATACCAATCAATCATTGGATAAGATTTTAAAAATATTCAGTAAGATATTGCCCATTTATTGGGCATTTCTTACTTATATGCTTCTCAGACCGGGAGAAGAAAACCATGAATATTGGTTTATGTTCAGCGGTATTGACAAGATTTTGCATCTAAGCATTTTTGCGGCATTAGGTTTCTTTTTCATTGCCGCTTTTCCAAAAATCCGTTTTTACTATTTCATCCAGATCATTCTGCTGTATGCATTTCTTACCGAGATCCTTCAGGAAGAAATGGGATTGGGAAGATCAATGGAAACCTTAGATATCGTTGCCGATACTTTAGGCTGTCTCATCGGATACTATATATATAAGTTCTTGGAAAAACGATTTCTTTAATTGCGAAAAAATGTTTCGGTGGTCATGAATAGGACTAAGGCCACGAAGCTATATCAAAAAAATATCACCTTCATTTTAAAAATTCTTCCTCATTGATAAACTTTTTTTACAAGGAGCTATTTCCCGCTATCCACTTTATCTTTTGGGTTACGGGCTCCGCTTCGCTCCGCCCGCAACCCAAAAGGATGCCGTTTCTATCGGGGCTAGGAATTTCAGAAGCCTTACTGAGATACCGGCAGACTTTCATTTGTAGATGCATAAAGAGATTCTAATCTTACATCGGATTTTTAAATACATATCTAATAAAGAAAAAGAAACTGTCTAAAATGCCATTAATTGAATATTTCAGAATTTTGTTTCTAAATCTTCAGTGTATATTCTTAATGACATTCTGGATACATTCTCTTTTTCATTTGTAAATAATCTCCTTGCTTTCTCAATAAACTTTTCTTCTCCAACTTCTTTTCTTTGTCCACAAACTCTCTCCTCTCCAACACTTCCCCTCAAATCCACGAAACTCCGGTTCAAAATCCACTCTTTCCACTCCTTATCCAATTTTTTCACGGAGTAAAAAACATTAATCGAGTAATGTGGAAAACTATGGATAACCATTTAAACTCAAATAAGCCAGTGTTTTAGGATTCAAAGTTACCCACAATAAGCATTCTAGTGTAAATATTATGTTAAATATATTTGGAAGGGCGGGTTTAAAGTCTCTATCTTTGCGGCACTGAAAAACGAAATAGAATCAGTAAGCGGAGACGAGCTTTTAGATAAGCGATATACTTTAATAAAACGC
>NZ_QEHP01000057.1:127814-129320 GCF_003094695.1 Chryseobacterium sp. HMWF035
AAACAAGGGAAAAGTAAAAAGAACCAGGAGAAAAGGAAATAGAACAAAGTAAAAAGTAAGAAGTAACAAGAGAAAAGTAAAGAAGCCGGAGAATGTAATCAATCATCAATTATCTTCATACTCATTACTCATTACCCATCAATTGCAGTAAACAGAAAGTAATGTTTTGGCACAGATCCAGAACAATGGAATCTTGGATCGATCTCAAAATATCCTGGTTAAATATTAATCTAAAACCAAAATTACTTCATACATCAAAAATGTATAGAATACCCAGGCAAACAGAAACTCTCTTTTTAATAAGAGTATCAGTAATTATTTTGCCCCAACAAATCTTAAACATCTTCAAAACCTTTAAGATGTTAATGAATAACAGATCTAATAAATACTCAGTTCTTAATTTTATTCATCCCGTTATTTTTAGAATCTAACAAATTAATTTATTGACTTATCCTTTAATTAATATTAAACTTAATAGCTATAACCATCGAAAAGATGCAAAATATTCATTAAATATAGCCTTATCTTAAGGTACAAAGATTTTATTTACGATAAAATAAGCATCAATCCTTTGATTTTCTTGCGCCTTAAAGATTTGAGACGAATAAAAATCTTGCGTCTTTACGTTTTCCAACAAGAATATTTTTATTTAAAAAAAGTTTAAGCAGACTCATTGTGAACTACGATTAGTAAACGGTTTTCTAACGGAGACCCCTCGGCAATCTAAGGGAGACTCTCGAATTGACCGTAATATTTAAACATTGTCAGGCTAAGACTGTCCAAAGCCTAAAAAAATAAGTCAATTAATTTAATTACTCTTAAAAAAGATCATATTCCGATATTTTAAAAATAAAAACACCTTCAATTATTTTTTTATTTAAATCATTTAACACCCTAAAAGATCAAAACTGAATTAATGAAGATTAAATTTTTTACCGTGAACTCATTTTCCCTCCTCAATTATTCAATACTATCCCAAAAAATCCCTATCAACCTTTCCTTTAGCAGCACTTCAACATCAAAAAAACAAACATTAGTTTAAAAAGTATAAAATTATTCTCTCATCAGGTCAGCGTGTTATGCCCAAATATGAATACAAGATGAAATTAAAGTTAACAAAACTTGTTTTGTAATGCTTAAAGTCTCTATCTTTGCGGCACTGAAAAACGAAATAGAATCAGTAAGCGGAGACGAGCTTTTAGATAAGCGATATACTTTAATAAAACGCCTGGGTAATACTTTTATAAGGTATTATTAGGATACGGATCGGGGGATTTTTATTTTAAATTAATTTAGAAAAAACTTAAAATAAAACTTGCTCAGAATAAAAAGATTTGTATCTTTGCAGTCCCTAAACGGGGAAGCGCAGGAGTTAGAGATTGAATGTAGAGAGGGGTTAAGGTTAGTAAAAAAAAACTTTAAAATTTTCTTCAAAACATTTGGTCAGGATAAAATAAAGTATTACTTTTGCACTCGCAAATACGAAATGAAAACGACAGAGAATTA
>NZ_QEHP01000057.1:129330-190292 GCF_003094695.1 Chryseobacterium sp. HMWF035
CTTTAAAATTTTCTTCAAAACATTTGGTCAGGATAAAATAAAGTATTACTTTTGCACTCGCAAATACGAAATGAAAACGACAGAGAATTAGTTTTGTAGGAGCGTAAGATTTGAAGATCATTGACATACAATATAACAACCAAGTAAGGAAAAACTAAAGCGTTAAAAACTTTGAGTGAGTCAGACAAACATACAATGGAGAGTTTGATCCTGGCTCAGGATGAACGCTAGCGGGAGGCCTAACACATGCAAGCCGAGCGGTAGAGATTCTTCGGAATCTTGAGAGCGGCGCACGGGTGCGGAACACGTGTGCAACCTGCCTTTATCTGGGGGATAGCCTTTCGAAAGGGAGATTAATACCCCATAATATAATGAGTGGCATCACTTATTATTGAAAACTCCGGTGGATAGAGATGGGCACGCGCAAGATTAGATAGTTGGTGAGGTAACGGCTCACCAAGTCAATGATCTTTAGGGGGCCTGAGAGGGTGATCCCCCACACTGGTACTGAGACACGGACCAGACTCCTACGGGAGGCAGCAGTGAGGAATATTGGACAATGGGTGAGAGCCTGATCCAGCCATCCCGCGTGAAGGACGACGGCCCTATGGGTTGTAAACTTCTTTTGTACAGGGATAAACCTATTTACGTGTAAATAGCTGAAGGTACTGTACGAATAAGCACCGGCTAACTCCGTGCCAGCAGCCGCGGTAATACGGAGGGTGCAAGCGTTATCCGGATTTATTGGGTTTAAAGGGTCCGTAGGCGGATCCGTAAGTCAGTGGTGAAATCTCATAGCTTAACTATGAAACTGCCATTGATACTGCGGGTCTTGAGTAAGGTAGAAGTAGCTGGAATAAGTAGTGTAGCGGTGAAATGCATAGATATTACTTAGAACACCAATTGCGAAGGCAGGTTACTATGTCTTAACTGACGCTGATGGACGAAAGCGTGGGGAGCGAACAGGATTAGATACCCTGGTAGTCCACGCCGTAAACGATGCTAACTCGTTTTTGGTTTTTCGGAATCAGAGACTAAGCGAAAGTGATAAGTTAGCCACCTGGGGAGTACGAACGCAAGTTTGAAACTCAAAGGAATTGACGGGGGCCCGCACAAGCGGTGGATTATGTGGTTTAATTCGATGATACGCGAGGAACCTTACCAAGACTTAAATGGGAATTGACAGATTTAGAAATAGATCCTCCTTCGGGCAATTTTCAAGGTGCTGCATGGTTGTCGTCAGCTCGTGCCGTGAGGTGTTAGGTTAAGTCCTGCAACGAGCGCAACCCCTGTCACTAGTTGCCATCATTCAGTTGGGGACTCTAGTGAGACTGCCTACGCAAGTAGAGAGGAAGGTGGGGATGACGTCAAATCATCACGGCCCTTACGTCTTGGGCCACACACGTAATACAATGGCCGGTACAGAGGGCAGCTACACAGCGATGTGATGCAAATCTCGAAAGCCGGTCTCAGTTCGGATTGGAGTCTGCAACTCGACTCTATGAAGCTGGAATCGCTAGTAATCGCGCATCAGCCATGGCGCGGTGAATACGTTCCCGGGCCTTGTACACACCGCCCGTCAAGCCATGGAAGTCTGGGGTACCTGAAGTCGGTGACCGTAACAGGAGCTGCCTAGGGTAAAACAGGTAACTAGGGCTAAGTCGTAACAAGGTAGCCGTACCGGAAGGTGCGGCTGGAACATCTCATTTTAGAGCGTTGAAGAACGTTAAACAAAATTAGTGTAGCAATACACAAAGTACTTACTTAAAGTAAAGCTTTAGTTTTTTATTTGGTTGATATATATAAATGATAAGCGATAAAAGATAGATGATGCTACCCATCACTGATCAGACATCGGTTATCAATTATAAATAAAAAAACCCACTAGAAATTAGTATAAGGGATAAGAGATTGAGAATGAAAGATTGTAATGCGGTATGAATAATATCAATTATTACTGATCAATCATCACTCATAACAAAGTCTCGTAGCTCAGCTGGTTAGAGCGCTACACTGATAATGTAGAGGTCGGCAGTTCGAGCCTGCCCGAGACTACTAATTAAGGCGGCTGGCAAATAGCTTATGGCTTATGGCAAAAAATCCAAAAGCAATTAGCAAGAAGCCAACAGCACCTAGAGGGGGAATTAGCTCAGCTGGCTAGAGCGCCTGCCTTGCACGCAGGAGGTCAAGGGTTCGACTCCCTTATTCTCCACAGTTTTGGAAGTTTGATTTAAAAGTTACGATTGGAGCCAAAAACAACAATTGTTCATCAGACTGAAGAGAAGAAATTAAGATCATTGACATTAACGGTAAAGACATCACAAAGAGAAAACCGAGCACTTATAAGTGCTTGAGTAACCTAAAAATAGGAAAGAAATCGTTAAGGGCGTATGGCGGATGCCTAGGCTTTCAGAGGCGAAGAAGGACGTGGTAAGCTGCGAAAAGCTGCGGGGATTGGCACACACGAATAGATCCGCAGATGTCCGAATGGGGCAACCCGGCATGTTGAAGACATGTCACCCAGCAATGGGAGCAAACCAGGAGAACTGAAACATCTAAGTACCCTGAGGAAAAGAAATCGAAGAGATTCCGTAAGTAGTGGCGAGCGAAAGCGGATTAGCCCAAAAGTCTTTATATATTTAGAAGAATGTTCTGGAAAGAACAGCCATAGACGGTGATAGCCCGGTATTCGAAAGGTATACATAGATGATAAATGAGTAGGGCGGGACACGTGAAATCCTGTCTGAATATGGGGGGACCATCCTCCAAGGCTAAATACTCCTGAAAGACCGATAGTGAACAAGTACTGTGAAGGAAAGGTGAAAAGCACTTCGAATAGAAGGGTGAAATAGAACCTGAAACCGTACGCCTACAAGCGGTCGGAGCAGATTAATTCTGTGACGGCGTGCCTTTTGCATAATGAGCCTACGAGTTAATTTTACTAGCGAGGTTAAGGACTTCAGGTCCGGAGCCGGAGCGAAAGCGAGTCTGAATAGGGCGCATAGTTAGTAGGATTAGACGCGAAACCTTGTGATCTACCCATGGGCAGGTTGAAGCTTTGGTAACACAAAGTGGAGGACCGAACCGGTTGACGTTGAAAAGTCTTCGGATGACCTGTGGGTAGGGGTGAAAGGCCAATCAAACTGGGAGATAGCTCGTACTCTCCGAAATGCATTTAGGTGCAGCGTCGTATATAAGTTTATTAGAGGTAGAGCTACTGATTGGATGCGGGGGTTTCACCGCCTACCAATTCCTGACAAACTCCGAATGCTAATAAATGTTCTACGGCAGTGAGGGCATGGGTGCTAAGGTCCATGTCCGAGAGGGAAAGAACCCAGACCAACAGCTAAGGTCCCCAAATTTCTGTTAAGTTGAAGCAACGCGGTTGGACTGCATTGACAGCTAGGATGTTGGCTTGGAAGCAGCCATTCATTTAAAGAGTGCGTAACAGCTCACTAGTCGAGCGGTCCGGCATGGATAATAATCGGGCATAAACAGAATACCGAAGCTATGGATTTATAATTAATTATATCTGGTAGGAGAGCATTCTATCGGCGCTGAAGCAGTATCGTGAGGTATTGTGGAGCTTATAGAAAAGAAAATGTAGGCATAAGTAACGATAAAGGGGGCGAGAAACCCCCTCACCGAAAGACTAAGGTTTCCTCAGCCATGCTAATCAGCTGAGGGTTAGTCGGGACCTAACGCGAACCCGAAAGGGGTAGTGGATGGACAATGGGTTAATATTCCCATACTTGCTCACACTAAAAAGGGGACGGTTCGACGTAGCTATTGAAGACGGACGGAAGTGTCAAGGCCTAGCCTTCGGGCGAAGCTGTTATAGTGAAATCGGATCCAAGAAAAGCCGAAGTGAAGCAACCCGTACCAAAACCGACACAGGTGGTCGAGGAGAGAATCCTAAGGTGCTCGAGTGAGTCGTGGCTAAGGAACTAGGCAAAATAGTCTCGTAACTTCGGAAGAAGAGACGCCAACAGCAATGTTGGCCGCAGTGAAGAGGCCCAGGCGACTGTTTATCAAAAACACAGGACTCTGCTAAATCGAAAGATGCTGTATAGGGTCTGACACCTGCCCGGTGCTGGAAGGTTAAGGAAGGGCGTTAGCGTAAGCGAAGCGTTTGACTGAAGCCCCAGTAAACGGCGGCCGTAACTATAACGGTCCTAAGGTAGCGAAATTCCTTGTCGGGTAAGTTCCGACCTGCACGAATGGTGTAACGATCTGGGCACTGTCTCAGCCACGAGCTCGGTGAAATTGTAGTATCGGTGAAGATGCCGATTACCCGCAATGGGACGAAAAGACCCTGTGAACCTTTACTATAACTTCGTATTGACTTTGAGTAAGTAATGTGTAGGATAGGTGGGAGGCTTTGAAGCAGGCACGCTAGTGTTTGTGGAGCCGTCGTTGAAATACCACCCTTTACTTACTTGGAGCCTAACTTCTTTCAGAAGGACATTGCGTGGTGGGTAGTTTGACTGGGGTGGTCGCCTCCAAAAGAGTAACGGAGGCTTTCAAAGGTACCCTCAGCACGCTTGGTAACCGTGCGTAGAGTGTAATGGCATAAGGGTGCTTGACTGTGAGACCAACAAGTCGATCAGGTGCGAAAGCAGGACATAGTGATCCGGTGGTTCCGTATGGAAGGGCCATCGCTCATAGGATAAAAGGTACTCCGGGGATAACAGGCTAGTCTCCCCCAAGAGCTCACATCGACGGGGAGGTTCGGCACCTCGATGTCGGCTCGTCACATCCTGGGGCTGGAGAAGGTCCCAAGGGTTGGGCTGTTCGCCCATTAAAGTGGCACGCGAGCTGGGTTCAGAACGTCGTGAGACAGTTCGGTCTCTATCTATTGCGGGCGTTAGATGTTTGAGAGGGCTTGATTCTAGTACGAGAGGACCGAATTGAACAAACCTCTGGTGTATCAGTTGTACCGCCAGGTGCACCGCTGAGTAGCTATGTTTGGAAGAGATAAGCACTGAAAGCATATAAGTGCGAAACTCGCCTCAAGATGAGACATCTTTTAAGGGTCGTGGGAGATGACCACGTTGATAGGCTACAGGTGTAAAGTTGGTAACAGCATAGCCGAGTAGTACTAATTACCCGTAGATTTATAGCCTATTCATAAGTAATGAGTAATAGGTAATGAGCAATCATGCTTATCATAACTTAGCTTAAGTATTTATAAGTGCGACACTGGTTTTGCCTTTGTGATGAAATTTACCGATAAAAACGGTTCATGGTTGAATGTTTAAGATTCAGGGTTCAAAACTTTGAACAATAAACAATAAACCTTAAACCTATATACAACCTTTAGGGTGGTTTTAGCGGTGGGGCTCACCTGTTCCCATTCCGAACACAGAAGTTAAGCCCACCAGCGCCGATGGTACTGCGAAAGCGGGAGAGTAGGTCGCCGCCAGTTTTTATTTAAAAGTCTCATAGATTAAATTCTATGAGACTTTTTTTTTGCGCACAACTCTCCCTCTCTCATCTTAATCTATCCCTTATCAAAGGAAAGAAACAAGGGAAAAGTAAAAAGAACCAGGAGAAAAGGAAATAGAACAAAGTAAAAAGTAAGAAGTAACAAGAGAAAAGTAAAGAAGCCGGAGAATGTAATCAATCATCATTCATCAATTATCAATTATCTTTCATTAATATTATTTGCCATCTTCTAGCCGCGATAGAAACGGTTACCCCGCAGCGGGATTGGGAAAAGTGAGGGCATTAACCCGGGAAGCAGGGTGCGAGGAGTAAGAGTGGATAGCGGGATAAAGCTCCTGAAAATATATTTCGCATATTAAAGACGTTTTATCTAAAGTAGCGGATAATTTTTCTTTCCCATAACTTGAGAATTTTCTTTGATTCAATTATTTTTATTCTTAAAATGTAAAATAGACTAAATCTCTTAATCCCTCTTAATTTATATCGTAAATTTATGATATGAAAGAGCATATTGTAAGAGGTTTTAGGTTTAATATTTATCAGGAACCTGAACTGTCTGTATTTGACCGATTGCTGGAAATTTTTACGGATTTACTGACTCATACTTCAGGTGATTTTGATGAAGCAATTGACTGGCTTCGGATGCTGGATGAAGAATACCAATTAACCACTCCTGAATATACAATAGATGACTTTATTGAAGATCTTAAGAAGAAAGGATATATTCGGGAAGAGATTAATCCAGATGGAAATGGCAATGGAGTTACCTTAAGTGCGAAAATGGAACAGAATATCCGTAAACAGGCACTTAAACAAATATTTGGAAATCTTGAAAAGAGCGGAAACGGAAATCATAAAACGAATAAAAGCGGAGCAGGTGAAGACTTAACCGGAGAATTCAGAAATTATAATTTCGGTGATTCTGTGGAAAAAATTTCAATGACGGAGAGTCTAAAGAATGCACAAATTAATAACGGGATCGGAGATTTTCATCTTACGGAAAATGATCTTATTGTTGAAGACAGCATACATCAGTCTCAAATGAGCACTGTTTTAATGATCGACATCAGCCACAGTATGATTCTTTACGGCGAAGACCGCATTACTCCGGCTAAAAAAGTTGCGATGGCACTTGCTGAATTAATCACAACGCGTTATCCGAAAGATACGCTGGATATTATTGTTTTCGGGGATGATGCATGGCCGGTAAAGATTCAGGAACTTCCTTACCTGCAGGTTGGGCCTTATCATACGAATACTGTTGCAGGACTTCAGTTAGCAATGGATATTTTGCGCAGAAAAAGAAATACCAACAAACAAATTTTTATGATTACCGACGGAAAGCCAAGCTGTGTGCGTGAACCGGACGGTACTTATTATATGAATTCTTACGGACTGGATGAATATGTAGTTCAGAAATGTTACAATATGGCAGCTCAGGCAAGAAGACTCCATATCCCAATTACTACTTTTATGATTGCGCAGGATTCTTATTTGCAGCATTTCGTGAGCGAATTTACAGAAGCCAATCAGGGAAAAGCATTTTATACAGGTCTTAATGGTTTAGGAAACATGATTTTTGAAGATTATGAATCCAATCGTAAAAGAAGAATCCGTTAAAAATTTATGACTTAATAAAAATTATCAATTAGATTTAAATACAATGACTGCAAAGCCAGAAATAAAAACGTTGGGTGCGTTAAAAGCATCAGGTTATACATCAAAACATATTAAAGACGAATTACGGGATAATTTAAAAACTAAAATCCGAAATAGAGAATCTGTATTTGAGGGAATCTTCGGATACGAAAACACGGTAATTCCTCAATTGGAGCATGCGATTCTCAGTAAGCATAATATTAATTTATTAGGATTGCGAGGTCAGGCTAAAACAAGACTGGCAAGAATGATGACAAGCTTGTTGGATGAATGGATTCCTTATGTTGACGGAAGCGAGATTAATGATGATCCTTTTAACCCGATTTCCCGGTTTGCAAAAGAATTAATTGAAAAAGAAGGCGATAGCACGCCTATTGAATGGCTTCACCGCGATGAAAGATTTTTTGAAAAACTTGCCACTCCGGATGTTACTGTTGCCGATCTTATTGGTGATGTAGATCCGATAAAAGCTGCCAATCTTAAATTATCTTATGCAGACGATCGTGTGATCCATTTTGGAATGATTCCTAGAGCCAACCGCTGTATTTTTGTAATTAACGAGTTACCTGATCTACAGGCAAGAATTCAGGTTTCCCTGTTTAATATTTTACAGGAAGGCGATGTTCAGATTCGTGGATTTAAAGTGAGAATGCCTTTGGATATTCAGTTTGTCTTTACCGCCAATCCGGAAGATTATACCAACAGAGGAAGCATCGTTACTCCTCTTAAAGACCGTATTGGATCGCAGATTTTAACGCATTATCCTGAAAATATTCATATTGCGAAAGAAATTACTAAATATGAATCCAGTCTGGACAGCCGCCAGAAAAACGGAGTGTATGTTCCGGCTTTAGCCCATGATCTTCTGGAACAGATTGGTTTTGAAGCCCGCGAGAGCGAATATGTAGATGCAAAAAGTGGTGTCAGTGCACGTATGAGCATCACCGCTTTCGAAAATTTGTTGAGTACGGCAGAACGTAGGGCTTTGTTGGCTGGAGAAGAAAAAACTTCGGTGAGGCTGAGCGATTTTGTTGGCGTTATTCCTGCGATTACGGGAAAGGTAGAACTGGTTTATGAAGGAGAGCAGGAAGGAGCAGAATCTGTGGCACAACTCTTAATAGATAATGCGGTAAAAACTCTGTTTACCACGTATTTCCCCAAAATAGAAAAACTGGAGAAAAAGAATGTAGACGGACCATTCAGCCAGATCACCGACTGGTTTTTACAGGATGACGGGTTTTTAGAAATTACCGACGAATCTCCGGATGAAGTCTACGCGAAAAACCTAAATCGAATTACTCCGCTTGATGAAATCATTGAAAAATACCAACCCGATACCCAACCCGAAGATCTTCTGTTTTTAAAAGAATTTATTCTTTGGGGATTGGCTGTGAATAAAAAACTGAATAAAGAAAGATTCAGAACGGGAGTTTTCTTTTCATAGAATCTGTTTTATGAGGAGCTGCTTCCCGCTTTCCGCACTCGCTATTTTATAGTTTCGGCTTTGCCGCCGCCGAAACTATAAAATGAGCTCACACAAATGCTGCAATCGGGGCTAAGGTGAAAGTCAGAATTTAAAATATTGGACTAACTTACCTATTCAAAACAAAAAAAGATGTAGAATTAATTTCCACATCTTTTTTATTTATAATCACTCATCAATGTGATTGTCCACAATTTGTTATCATTAAAAAAACTTTGGGTTCTTAGCTAAGTGAATAGTTTATGCTGAGCTTGTCGAAGCACCTTTGCGAGCTTAAAAAGCAGTTAATATTTAAAAGCTCTTGCGAACTTTGCATTAAATTAAGCATTATGATTAATTAAAGATAAGCAAAATCATCAATTATCAAACCTGTATAACTCCAAGATTAAACTTCTCAGTAATCGGAGAATGATTCGCCGCTTCAATTCCCATAGAAATCCATTTTCTGGTATCAACTGGATTAATAATTGCGTCGGTCCACAACCTCGCTGCTGCATACGTTGCTTCCGTCTGTTTCTTATATTTTGCTGAAATAGAATCCAGAATTTCTTTATGTTCTTCCTCAGAAATTTCTTTTCCTTGTTTTTTCAATGTTGATTCCTGGATCTGTGCCAAAACTTTTGCAGCCTGTGCACCGCCCATTACCGCAAGATCTGCCCATGGCCACGCAACAATTAACCTTGGATCATAAGCCTTTCCGCACATCGCGTAATTTCCGGCTCCGTAAGAATTTCCGGTAATAATCGTGAATTTCGGAACCACGGAATTAGAAACAGCATTTACCATTTTTGCACCATCTTTAATAATTCCTCCGTGTTCAGATTTAGAACCCACCATGAAGCCGGTTACATCCTGTAAAAACACCAACGGAATTTTTCTCTGGTTACAGTTCGCAATAAATCTCGTTGCTTTATCCGCAGAATCAGAATAAATTACCCCTCCAAACTGCATTTCACCCTTTCCGCTTTTTACAAGTTTTCTCTGGTTCGCTACAATTCCTACAGACCATCCATCTATTCTTGCCGTGGCACAGATAATGCTTTTCCCGTAATCAGGCTTATATTCTTCGTACTCAGAATTGTCTACAAGACATTTTATAATATCGTAGGTATCATACTGATCCGCTCTTGAAACAGGCATAATCCCGAAAATATTCTCAGGCTTTTCTTTCGGCTGTACACTTTCAATTCTGTCGAAACCTGCCTTTTCCGTACTTCCCAAAGACTTCATGATATTCTTAATTCTGTTCAGCGCATCTTTATCATCTTTAGCCTTATAATCCGTAACTCCCGAAATCGAACAATGTGTAGTGGCTCCTCCCAGAGTTTCATTATCAATGCTTTCCCCGATTGCCGCTTTTACCAGATAACTTCCTGCAAGAAAAATAGAACCCGTTCCCTCCACAATCATCGCTTCATCACTCATAATCGGAAGATAAGCACCACCTGCAACACAGCTTCCCATCACAGCAGAGATCTGAATAATTCCTGCAGCACTCATTTTAGCATTATTTCTGAAAATTCTCCCGAACATCTCCTTATCAGGGAAAATCTCGTCCTGCATCGGCAAATAAACCCCTGCGGAATCTACCAGATAAATAATCGGAAGTCTGTTTTCCATGGCAATTTCCTGAGCTCTCAGATTTTTCTTACCCGTGATCGGAAACCATGCTCCCGCCTTTACAGAAGCATCATTGGCCACAATGATGCATTGTCTTTTAGAGACATACCCCATTACCACAACAACCCCTCCGCTTGGACAGCCTCCGTGTTCCTCATACATCTCATATCCTGCAAAAGCACCAATTTCTATGGAATCAGAATCCTTATCAAGAAGATAGTCTATTCTTTCTCTTGCCGTCATTTTTCCCTCATCACGAAGCTTCTGAAGCCTCTTTTCACCACCCCCCTTTTTAATTTCTGTCAATAAGCGATTGATGTCGGATAATTTTAGTCTGTTCTGATCTTCTCTTTTGTTGAATTCAATGTCCATAAAAATTTCAATTTTTTCCGTTTAAAGATACTATTTTTTACATGGAATGAAAATGGATATAAACAAATGTTTAATAAATTGGTTTTCAGAATTTTATGAAATATTTAACAAAAAATATATTTTTTATGGTTCGTAATTTGCTAACTTTACATTAGAGAAAGGGAGAGTGAAATCTCATCCTTCCTCTAAGTTCCTAGTTTATTTTTTTAATAGTTTATTATTTGAAGGCCCTGAAAGTTGAATAAATTTTCAGGGTTTTTTTATTTTATGTTAAATAGGAATCTTAATTCCTGATTTCCTTCAAACAATTCGCATTTTAAATTTTATCAGAAAATCAGAAGCTTTACTGAAAAATTATTACACGAAATGTAAAACCTATTTGTATTTTTGCAGAAATAGTAAAAGAAGGTAGGGTATGCATAAATTGGCTCTTTTCAGATTGCATTTGATAGTGTTTTTGTGGGGATTTACGGCAATCTTGGGAAAGCTGATTCATGCAAATGCAGATATTCTGGTTTTTTACAGAATGCTGTTTGCGGCGATCTGCCTTTTCGTATACATCCGTGTTTTTAAAAAAGACAGCATTAAAGTTTCAAAGAAAGTATTTTTTCAGCTGGCTGCAATCGGTTTTTCGATGGCGCTTCACTGGTACTGCTTTTTTTACTCCATTAAAATTTCCAATGTTTCCATCGCATTAAGTTGTCTGTCTTTATCCACCTTATTTGCATCCATTCTGGAACCTTTGATTTTTAAAAGAAAGATCGATGTTTCGGAAGTCGTCATGGGAGTGGTGATTGTTGCCTGTATTTTGTTGATCTTCAAAACAGAATTTCAGTACAAAGAAGGAATATTTTACGGAGTGCTGTGTGCCATTTTCGGAACCATTTTTTCGGTTTTCAACGGAAAGATGTTTGGAAAAACAAGCTCAGGAAATATCATTTTTTATGAAATATTCTCAGGATGGTTTATTTTATTGATATTTTATCTCTTCTCAGGACAAATTTTTTCGATAAATGAAATAAGTTACCGCGATATTGCGTTAATAGGTTTACTGGCAAGTGTTTTCACAGCTTTCCCGATGCTGGAATCGGTGAATCTCATGAAATATATTTCGCCTTTTACATTAATTTTAACAGTTAATTTAGAACCGGTTTACGGAATTATACTAGCTTTTTTTATCTTTGGGGAATCAGAACACATGAGCCCGATTTTTTACATCGCTTCAGGAGTTATGATACTGGCAATCATTGCTAACGGATTGATAAAAGCTAAAAAACAAAAAACTTTAAATTAAGCATCAATTGATATGATGAAAAAATATTTTTTACTTGCATTCTCTCTGGTTTTCGGGATATCGCAATCCCAGATCATCAGAAAATATTCCAACGAATTTCTGAACATCGGAGCCGGAGCAAGAGGTCTTGCCATGGGAGGTGCGGTGATCTCCAATCAGGATGATGTCTATTCCCCGATGTGGAACCCCGCTGGATTAATGGGCGTAGAAAAAGACTGGCAGGGCGCAGCAATGCACGCCGAATATTTCGAATCTATCGCAAAATACGATTATCTAGCCTATGCCAAAGTGCTGGAAACCGGAGTTTTCGGAGTTTCTGTTGTAAGATTGGGAGTAGATAATATCTTAAATACCACACAGTTAATCGACACTGAAGGAAATATTGATTATGACAAAATCACCAAATTCTCCCAGTCCGATTATGCAGCAATACTTTCGTATGCATTCAATCCGGGAGGAAATCAGAAGCTTGATGTGGGGATTAATGCTAAAATTGTTTACAGAAATGTAGGGAAATTCGCCAACGGATATGGTTTCGGTTTCGATGTAGGGGCTATTTATAAAATGGACAACGGCTGGAAACTGGGAGGTATGCTGAGAGATGCAACTACTACAGTGAACTTCTGGAGCGTCAACCAGAAAGAACTTTCCACCGTGGTTAACGGAGAAGAATTCAACCCTGCGCCAAAAGATAAAATGGAACTTACGATGCCGAAATTAAATGCAGGTGTAAGTAAAATGTTTGAAATCAACAGCAGTGTATATGTATTGCCAGAAGCGGGAATTAACGTAGATTTTGCAAAAACTGCCGCATTGGTTTCTACCGATTTTGCGAGTTTAACACCATATGCCGGAGCAGAATTAGGTTATCAGAAAATGATTTTCGTGAGATTGGGGGTGAACAGATTCCAGTCGATTACAGATATTGAAGATCTCAGAAGAAAAGTTTCTTTCCAGCCGAGTGCGGGAATCGGGATCAGATACCGAGGTCTTACGCTGGATTATGCAATTACAAACTCCGGAATCGGAGGATCTAATTTCTATTCCAATTTCTTTTCTCTAAAACTGGATATCGGGCAATTCAGAAACGACTAAATTTTAAATTAAATGAAAAAAATATCACTTATCATATTAACAGCCAGTTCGATGTTGGCTTTCGGACAGAAGGTTTCGGATTATAAATATATCTCTCTTCCTTCGAAACTGGAAACTTTTAAAGAAGATTTCGGGTTGAATGATTTATTAACCAAAACCTTAAGAAGTAAAAATTACTCGGTAATTTCGGCAGATAAATTACAATGGCCGGCTGAAGCGCAAAGTAATCCATGCAATGTTTTGATGGCAGATATCATCAACGACAGTGGCTTTTTGCGAAATAAAGTATTGGTTCAGTTTAAAGACTGTAACGATAAAGTAGTTTCATCCATTAAAGGCGCTTCTAACATCAAAGAATACAAAGAAGGTTATCAGGATGCCCTGAAACAGACTTTTGTTTCCATTTCTCCGGCTAATCCTACAGCACAGCCAGCTTCTCCGGTAAAAGTTCAGGAAACCATAACAACAAACTCTACCCAGGTTGTTACCAACAGTTCATCTTCATCTGTAGACAATACCGCGTTGAAATTCAGCAACGGAAAGATGGACCTTCAAAAAATTCAGATCGACAATTCTCAGTTTATTCTGGTAAATTCTAACAGTTCTTCGCCGTTTGCAACTTTCAAAGCAACGACAAAAAATGATGTTTTCAGAGTAAAACTACAAAACGGAGAATCTACATTAGGATACTACGAAAATGGAAATATTATTATAGAAATGCCTTTGTCCGGCGGTGAGTACGGCAAAGAAATATTTTATAAAAAGTAACGGCATTACAGCATAAATCAAAAAGTCCTCATAACGAGGACTTTTTTTTGTAAATTTAAATATGAAGAAGTTCTTGAGTTAAGTAGTCTTTAACTTCATCTAATTTATAAAAAATATTTAAATTAACAAATATTATAAAAATTATTTTCATAAAATAATTTATTATTTGCTATTTATTTCGCGTTTGTCATTATTCGTTGAAAAAATCGTAAATGATTTTCGCTTTGCTTTTCCCTAAAATCTCCTCCAATGTCTCAAGATTAGATTCCTTAATTCTTTTTACCGATTTTAATTTTGAAAGCAATAATTCAATTGTTTTTTCCCCAACTCCCGGAATTTCTTCCAGTTCAGATTTTATCGTAGAATTTTTTCTTCTGGTTCTGTGATGTTTCACCCCAAATCGGTGTGCTTCGTCTCTCACACGCTGCAAAATCTTCAGCGTTTCAGACTTTTTATCCAAATATAAAGGAATAGGATCTTCCGGAAAGAAAATCTCTTCCAGACGTTTCGCAATGCCTACAATGGTAATTTTTCCATATAATCCTAACAGTCTCAGACTTTTTACGGCAGAAGATAGCTGACCTTTTCCACCGTCAATCAAAATCAACTGAGGCAGATCTTCGCCTTCATCCAGCATTCTTTTGTAACGGCGGTAGATCACTTCCTCCATTGTAGCGAAATCATTGGGACCTTCCACAGTTTTCGGATGAAAAATTCTGTAATCGGCTTTGCTTGGTTTTCCGTCTCTGAAAACAACACACGCAGAAACAGGATTCGTTCCCTGAATATTGGAGTTATCAAAACCTTCAATGTGTCTTGGTTCAACCGGCATTCTCAGCAATTTCTGCATTTCAGACATAATTCTGTTCGTATGTCTTTCCGGATCAACGATCTGAACCTGTTTTAATTTTTCTAAACGGTATTCTTTCGCATTCTTTTCAGAAAGCTCAACGATTCGCTTTTTATCACCTACTTTCGGAACGATCAGTTTTACATTCGGAATTTCAATAGAAAGATGAAAAGGCAGAAGCACTTCCTTTGAATGGGAATCGAATTTCTGACGGATTTCCACCAAAGCCTGCTCCATAATGTCTTCGTCGCTTTCCTCAAGGATTTTTTTAATTTCGGTGGTATAACTCTGGATAATATTTCCGTTCCTTATTTTAAAGAAATTAACGTAAGCAGCCGTTTCGTCACTTGTCATTCCAAAAACATCCACATCATCAATACTCGGATTCACCACCGTATTTTTAGTCTGATAATCTTCAAGCGCATCAATTCTTTCTTTGATGATCTGAGCGTTTTCAAACTGAAGATTGGTTGCATATTTCATCATCTGGTTTACCAGATATTCTTTCGCTTTACGGAAATCTCCTTTGATGATTCCGCGGATGGCATCTATTTTTTCATCATAATCTTCCTTGCTTTCCAAGCCTTCACAAGGTCCTTCACAGTTTTTGATGTGATATTCCAGACAGACCTTGTATTTTCCTTCATCAATTTTACTCGGAGCTAAATTGAGATTGCAGGTTCTTAATTTGTAAATATGTTTTATCGTATCAAGAAGAATCTTTGCGGGACGTACTTTTGCGTAAGGTCCGTAATATTCGGAACCGTCTTTAATCTTGGTTCTGGTTAGAAAAATTCTCGGAAACTCTTCATTTTTAATGCAAATCCATGGATACGTTTTGTCATCCTTCAGCATGACATTATAAAACGGCTGATGTTCCTTAATTAAATTATTTTCCAGTAAAAGCGCATCATATTCGCTGTTAACGATCGTTGTTTCTAATCGTTGGATTTTCCCGACCATGATTTTGATGCGGTATCCCGAAAGATTTTTGTTGAAATACGAGAGAACCCTTTTCTTAAGATTTTTAGCCTTTCCTACATACAAAAGCTGATCATTTTTGTCATAATAACGATAAACACCGGGCTCGGAAGGTAAAGTTTTGAGTTGTAATTCTAAAGAAGGATTCATATAACAAAACTACGGAATTTAGAAGCACAAAAAAAGCTGTAAAAAAGCTACAGCTTTATAATATTTGTTAAAATTGATTTTAATTAAACAGTTTCTTTATAAACGATTTATTCTTTTGTACTTAAAAATTTAGCTTTGGCTCATTTCTGTGTACTGATACACTAAAAAGCTGAAATAATCCCATTCCACGGAATTCTTAGGATATTTTTTCATAAACTCAGCATTGTCTCCGAAAAGAAAATCATAATTGTCTTCGAAATCATCTTTATGAAGCCACATTACTTTATCTCCTTTTTTTACATAGTAGGATTTTGTAACACCGCCACCCAATTGTGGAGAACCCATCACCGAAAATCCGCCGGTTTCTTTTGCTCTGGGATCATGATATACGGAAATAATATCATCAAATTCCGGATTGATGACCTGCATTAAGAATTCTTTGTCGTCCTTCTTATTTTTCAGGGAAACGGTCTGGTTTACAAAGTGAATACGGTCTTTGGTGGTTGAGTTTTTTAATTTCTTGGTCTGATAGTTTCTGATGTTCCCCATGTACTTAAAAACTTTCCCCACTTTTTCCGCCTCATTCGGATACAGATACATTTCGCTGATGTTATCGGCAACAAATACCGATGGCTTTTTAGAAATACTGTCTTTCAGCGTAACCTCAAAAATCTGACCCTTTTTCGTATCTGTTTTGCTGCAGAAACCTTTGTGTGTTGTTCCGTCCTTTAATATTACAGTAGAAGTTTTTTTTACAGAGGGAGCGTTAAAACCTTCGTTAAAAAGGTACTGTTCCATTTTTTTAATTTCTTCTTTGGAGTATTTTACTTTCTGTGCGAAAGAAGCCGTGCTTACAAGAAACATCGTAAACACTAAAGTTTTAAGTTTCATGGGATATTATTTTTTATATTTCGGTGGTAAAAATAGCAAATTAATTCACTTATTTTCAGAAAAATACAGACTGTTGAAATTTAGTTTTTCCAATCGTTGCCAAATGTGTAATTTTAAGACAAAATTTAGAGAATGATATACGGTGTAGATGTTTTCAGTTTCCATGATGTTCTGGAGATCTGTAAAACTCCTGATAAAGCTAAACTAAACAAGGCTGCCAAAGAACAGATTTTAAAATCACAAAAGAACGTACGTGAAATTGTAGAATCAGACAGAACGGTTTACGGAATCAATACAGGGTTCGGTCCTTTGTGCGATGTAAAAATATCTGAAGAAGAAACCGCACAGTTACAATATAATCTGATTATTTCTCACGCAGTAGGCGTAGGAAAGCCGATTGATAAAGAACTTTCAAAAATCATGATGATTGCAAAAGTTCATGCACTGTCAAAAGGTTTTTCCGGAGTCTCTCTGGAAGTGATCGAAAGATTGATCCTGATGCTGGAAAAAGACATTATTCCGGTAGTTCCGGAGCAGGGTTCTGTAGGAGCTTCCGGAGATTTGGCTCCTTTGGCGCATCTCGTTTTACCGCTTTTGGGGCTTGGAAAAGTTTGGGTTGGAAATGAAATTTTTGAAACAGCCGAAATTTTAGAAAAAAACAATCTCGAGCCTTTGGTTTTAGGACCGAAAGAAGGATTGGGATTAATCAACGGAACGCAGTTTATTCTTGCTCATGCGATTAAAGGATTAGAAAAATTTGAATATTTGCTTGATCTTGCGGATATGACGGCTGCAATGAGTATTGAAGCATACAGAGGTTCTGCAAGTCCGTTTAAAAAAGAACTGCATGAGATCCGTCCTTTTGAGGGAAGTAAAAAAGTTGCGGCAAGAATGCTTAAATTTTTAAAGAGTTCTGAAAACCTTAAAGCACACGAATATTGCGACAGAGTTCAGGATCCGTATTCTATGAGATGTGTCCCGCAGGTTCACGGAGCAAGCAGAAACGCCTTCGAACATCTGAAAATGATGGCAGAAACGGAACTGAATTCCGTAACAGACAATCCTATTGTTTTAAGCGCGGAAGAATCTATTTCCGGAGGAAATTTCCACGGACAATTAATGGCTTTACCTTTGGATTATGCAACTTTGGCGGCTGCCGAACTGGGAAATATTTCAGACCGAAGAAGTTACTTGTTACTGGAAGGAAAATACGGCTTACCAAGATTATTAACGGAAAGTTCAGGTCTAAATTCTGGATTTATGATTCCTCAATATACTTCTGCAGCGTTGGTTACGGAAAATAAAACATTGTGTTTTCCGGCTTCTGCGGATTCTATTCCTACGAGTTTAGGACAGGAAGATCATGTTTCGATGGGAAGTATTTCCGGCAGGAAATTCAATCAGGTTCTTGGCAATCTCGTGAATATTTTGGCGGTTGAACTCATGTTTGCGGCACAAGGTCTGGAATTCCGAAGACCGGCAAAATGTTCAAAAATTATTGAAGAAAATTTTGAAATCCTTCGTTCAAAAGTAGCTAAGCTTGAAGATGACAGACTGATCGGTCAGGATATGCTTGCAATAGCAGAATTGATAAATGAAAGAAAATTTATAGTTAATTAAAACAAGATGAAAAAAATTATAGTAGCATTTGTTCTTTTGATAGGAGTTACAGGTTTTGCCCAAACTTCAAAAGAAGCAAAGATCAAAGAATTAATTGAAGTTACCGGAGTGAGTAAAATGGCGGTACAGGGAGCTCAGCAATTTGTAAATACATATAAAGAAAATTATAAAGATATTCCTGATGAATTTTGGAATGGATTTTTAAAAGAAGTTTCCACAGAAGAATTTTCTAAACTCTATTTTATACAGAATCGGATCTTGATGAACTGATAAAATTTTATAAAACTCCTATCGGGCAAAAGACAATTTCTAACATGCCTTTAATCATGAATGAAAGTATGGAAGTCGGCAGAGAGTGGGGACAGAATTTAGCCAAAAAGCTGATTGATAAAATTAACGAACAAAAAGGGTATCAATCTCCACCACCACCAAAAAGTAAATAACACAAAGGCTTCCGGAAATGGAAGTCTTTTTTATTTCAAAGAGATTTTAAAAATTGGAAAAGATATTTGTGTTGAATTGTGAAAATATGAGTGTTATTTGTGTTAAAAAATATAACCTTTGAAAAAGTATTAAAATTTAAAAACAAAATCTTTAATTTAGCCTAAAACCATTTCCATGACAATCAAAAGAACAGATTCTTCCAATAAAGATTTTCAAAATTTAGTACAGCTTTTAGATGCAGATTTAGCCATTCGCAATGGGGAAGATCATTCCTTTTACGATCAGTTTAACAAAATTGATGCGATCAAAAACTGTATTGTTATTTATGTGGATGAAATTCCTGCGGCTTGTGGGACATTTAAAAAATTTGATGAAGAAACAGTTGAAATTAAAAGAATGTACACCAATCCTGATTTCAGAAAGAAAGGTTTAGCAACAACGATCGTTAAAGATCTGGAAATCTGGGCAAAGGAATTGAATTATACAAAAGCGGTGTTGGAAAGCTCATTGGAGCAGAATGAAGCACTTTCTGTTTATGAAAAAAGCGGTTACACAAGAATTCCAAATTACGGACAGTACATCGGAATTGATAAAAGTGTCTGTTATGAGAAAGTTTTATAACTTAATTTCATAGTATTATTTTAAGCATAATAAATTTTTAAATTCTGTTGTTCGGTAATTCATTGTAAATTAATATCTTGGTTTTACCAAACAAATATTATTTTATATGAGAAAAAATGTTTTTTACCTTTTATTGTTGTTCTTTGTTTTCACGGCATGTAACAGAGACGATCTTCAGAACAATGTTGCCAATACAGAAATTACCCAGAAAGATCCTTTAACGGCAAAACAGATCAATGAAAAAATCAACGAAACCATCAAAACGAAAGGCAGATTTTCATGGAATGAATCTTCCGATCATTTTCTGTGGAGCGGGATTTTTCAGGGAAATAAAATTGCTTCCATCGGATTTGGCTCTTCTTTCGACAGAAGTCTGGATGCAGACAACAAAGCCATTGAAAACGAAATTTTAGACCTGATTAAAAAATATGAAGGAAAGACCGACAGAATTTTACTGTCTTCAGACCAATATCTGAATCAGATCGACGTTGCCATCGAAAAGCAGGAAACGGTGATTGCCCTTAGAAAAATGAAAAATATCCGTTATCTGGAACCTGCAGATTACCGTTATTTTGAAAACGAAAAACAATTCGGGGCAACTGCAAAATCCAGCAGCAGTTCTTCAGGATGCGGATTTGAATCTACCGCTTTGAATGCTGCGGATTATACAACCGTTTCTCCTAACGCAAAAGCACCTTGGTCATTTACGAAACACAATATCATTAATGCATGGAGCTACAGCACAGGAGCAGGAGTGACCATCGGAGTGATAGACAGCGGTGTTTCTCCGGAGCAGTCTTTATTAGGAAGCAGCTTTAATAACGGACTTTCTACAGGAAGAACCATCAGCAAAAATGGAGTGTATGTAGATTCAGTCTGGCCGTGGAGTACAGGATACGACGGTTCTGCGGATAAATGCGGTCACGGAACAAGCATGGCTTCTGCCGCCGCCGCTCCGAGAAATAATCAGGGACAGCCGGTTGGTGTGGCTTACAATGCCAATCTGGTAACGTACAGAGCAGCTTCTAATGTAGTTCTGGACGGATATCATGAGCAAAACGGAGTGAAAATTGCCTTTACAGAACTGGGAAATAATAACAGTGTAAAAATTATTTCAATGTCGATGGGACATATTTTCTCTGTCGGAAAAATTGAAGATGGGGTAAAATATGCGTATTCAAAAGGAAAGTTAATTTTCTGCGCAGGCGGAACTTCCACCAGCTTCACCAATTTCGTAGGTGTAATTTTTCCTGCATGGATGCCTGAAACACAAGCGATAACCGGAGTAAAAGAAAATACGTCCAATCAGAAATGCGACGTTTGCCATTCAGGAAACGAAATCGATTTTACTTATCAGATGGAAAGAGGTTCAGGAAGCAATATTCCGGTCTTAAGTTACTATAGCGGACAAACAGATTATGTAGGTGGTTCTTCTGTAGCAACAGCTTCCACAGCAGGAATTGCGGCGTTGGTCTGGGCTAAAAATCCTTCATGGACGAGAGATCAGGTTATTAATAAAATGAGACAGTCTGCGACCTATTATCCGACTCCGAACTCAGATTACGGATATGGAAATATTAATGTTTTACAGGCGGTACAGTAAAGAATTAAATTAAAAATAGAGGAAAGGGAATATTGTTAATTAACGATATTCCCTTTTTATTTCTCCTGAATCATCATATTAAGTATTTCTACGTAAAGTGAAAAAGTGGTAAATCTACGCTAACCGCTCTAGAGGAAGTGTGGTATCTTTGAAAGGTGATCACAAACAAAACTTAATAATCATGGAGACCAGAAACCATTCAAACGGGGCGAAATCCGAAAAGCCAGAAGAGTAGGAACACAAAATAAAATTAAAACATGGAAACAAAAGAATTAGTAGGAGGCTGGACAGCGTATCATCCTTTAACACCGGAAGATCAAAAAGTATTCGACGAAGCAATGAATGGATTTGTTGGAGTAAAATATCAACCGCAATCTGTATCTACACAAGTGGTAAACGGAACAAACTACCGTTACCAGTGCCTTGCTTCCATGCCGCCATCTGAGGTAATCTGGAATGCAGTTGTAGAAATCTATGCTCCGATTGACGGACAACCTCATGTTGTTGGTATTCAAAGAATCTAATGATAGCATTGCCCTTAATAAAAAAGAAACGGAAGAAAATTTCTTCCGTTTTTTTTATCCTATTCTCACGCTCGTCATACTCAGAGATCCTGCAATTAATTCATCATTAAATAAACTCAGGTTTTCAGATTTCTCTTTTAGTCCTAAAGTATAGAGTAAAGGGAGATAATGATCGGGAGTGGGAACCGCATATTGCAGCGAAGTTCCCTGTTTCTGGTAATCGATGATGTTCCGGAAATTTCCGTCCAAAAGCCAGTTGTTGGTTTTCTCTCTGGCTTCAATCGCCCAGTCCCATCCAGCTCCGACAGTATTGATGTTTCTCCAGTCGATCAGTCTCAAATTATGAACAATGTTTCCGCTTCCGATAATTAAAATTCCTTTTTCGCGGAGCTTATTGAGTTTGTTAGCTAAATCAAAATGATACTGCGGAGGTTTTGTATAATCAATACTCATTTGAATAACAGGAATATCTGCATTCGGATACATATGTTTAATCACAGACCATGCTCCGTGATCCAGTCCCCAGTTGTGATCTTCCTCCACGATAACAGGAGCCAGCAATTCTGCCGTCTCTTTTGCCAACTCAGGATTTCCCGGAGCAGGATACTGTACATCAAACAGGGCTTGCGGAAAACCTCCAAAATCATGAATCGTTCTCGGCATTTCCATTGCCGTTACTTTCGTTCCCTGCGTAAACCAGTGTGCCGAAATACAGAGAATGGCATTCGGTTTCGGAATTTCAGCCGCAGCTTTTCGGAAACCCTGTACAAACTGGTTTTCTTCAATAGCATTCATTGGCGAACCATGTCCCAGAAAAAGAACAGGCATTTTCTGAGTATTTTTAAAATTTTCGCTGATGTTTTGTAAATCGTTGAGGTTCATTTTTTTATTCTCAAAAACAGAAAAGAGCAAAGGTAATGTAACTTTCCTTTGCTCTTTTACCTTGATTTTTATGTTCTTATGCTTGTTTTACAAACTGTAATTCTCCGGCGATTTTTACCTCCTCGCTTACCATTACACCTCCTGCTTCAAGCGCAGCATTCCAGTTCAGTCCGAAATCTTTTCTGTTGATTTTCCCTTCGAAAGAGAAACCAGCCTTTGTATTTCCCCAAGGATCAACATTAATTCCGTTGAAATCCACATCAAGTGTTACAGGCTTTGTAATTCCGTTAATCGTTAAATTTCCTGTTACTTCGTTGTTCAGTGCAGAAGATTCGAAAGTAATCGTAGGATTGGCTTCAGCGTTAAAGAATTCAGCAGATCTTAAGTGGTTATCTCTGTCTGTATTGTGCGTAGAGATAGAGGCTGTCTGAACTGTTGCCGTTGTTTTAGCATTCGCAAAAGTATCGTCTTCCGCATCAATTTCAGCCGTAAAATCTGTAAAGTTTCCTTTGATATTAGAGATCATCATGTGTTTTACTTTAAAAGTAATTTCACTGTGAGCAGGGTCTAGGTTCCATTTTGTTGCCATTGTATTAATATTTTTTGTTGTTAATTATACTACAAATGTATATCAGAAGAGAGGTACAAATCATTGACGTAGGATAAGAAATGCTTTTCGCTGTATTTTTCACAATCCTGTCATTTCAACGAAAGAGAAATCTTAAAAAATTTTTAAGGAAAAAGCAAAACAACCTTAATTTCTCATACACTCACACTCTTAAACCCTCCAACCCTTCAACTTTAAAACTCTCAAACTCAATCAGGAGCTTTATCGCGCTTTCCGCACTCGCTATTTCTTTAGTTTCGGCGCGGCTTTGCCGCGCCGAAACTAAAGAAATGAGCTCAGACAATTGCTGCAATCGCGGCTAGGATTGAAGCCGGTTATTCATTACACGTCATTGCGAGCAGAAGGTCTGCGAACGTAGTTCTGAAACGGCAAAGCAATCTCAATAAAACAAAAGCCTCTCTTTATCATTCAGCAAAAATCAAACCCGAACTTCAAAAATGGCTCGGAACTATATTACATATTCTTACAAAACGAAAAACATACAGTTCATTTGCTGAGTGAATAGTTTATGCTGAGCTTGTCGAAGTACCTTTGCGACCGAAAAATCCGCATAATCATTAAAATAAAACCCTTGCGTATTTTGCGTTAAGATTCTAACCAAGTCATTGTGACGGAAAAATCTCAATAAAGCAAAAGTCTCACTTTATCATTTAATAAGATTTGAAATTACTTCAAATAAACTCAAAATAAACAATTGAAAACAGCCATCAACAACCAACAAAAAACCAAACTCCATTTTACTTTAACACTTCTTAACCATTGATATTTATTTCTTATTTTTGAAGGATTCAATTTTATACAATGAAATTATATAAATTATCTTTATGGATGCTGGTTTTGGGAAGCAGCGCATTGGCTCAGACCCAAAAATTTACAATGGCGGAGGCAGTAAACGGGATGAGAACCAACTTAGCTGTTAAAAACATCTCGCAGTTTTCATGGTCTGCAGATGGAAAATCTTATATTCAGGCGGTAAAAGGCGGATATTTAATCACCGATCTGAAAACCAACAAGCAGGACACGCTGGTTTCTTTATCTCAGTTGAATAAGAATTTAACAGACAATAAATTCAAAGCAGTTCCACAGATTAAATTCATCAGCAATTCTCAGGGATATTTTAATTCCGGCGGAAAAATGGTATGGGTAGAAAAATCCGGCAGCGACTGGAAAACAAAAAATTCCGTTGCTTTGGATAATAACGCTGAAAATATGAAGATTTTTGGGGATAACCAGACTTTTGCATTTACGGTAAAGAATAATTTATTTGTTAATAAAAACGGAAAAACCATTGCAGTAACCAATGATACCGATGAAAATATCCTGAATGGAGCTTCCAATGTTCACCGAAACGAATTCGGAATTGATACCGGAATTTTCCCGGCTCCAAATTCTGAAAGTGTTGCTTTTTACAGAATGGATCAGACGATGGTTGCTGATTATCCGATTATTGACTGGTCTGTAACTCCTGCTGTAAATCACAATATCAAATATCCGATGGCGGGGAAAACGTCTCATCAGGTAACTCTGGGAGTTTTCAATATTAAAACTCAGAACACAACCTTCTTAAATATCGAAGGCGAAAAAGATCAGTATTTAACGGCTGTTACCTGGAGCCCGGATTCAAAGTATATTTTTGTAGGCGTTCTGAACAGAGGACAGAATTACCTGAAAATGAATCAATATGATGCTTCGACAGGAAATTTAGTAAAAACTTTATTCGAAGAAACAAGTGATAAATATGTGGAACCTCAACATCCTTTAACATTCTTCCCGAATTCCAATACAGATTTCATCTGGCAGAGCCAGAGAACAGGATACAACCATTTATTCCACTACAATCTGGAAAAAGGACTCGTTGCACAGATTACAAAGGGAGATTGGCTGGTAACGGATATTTTAGGTTTCAATGAAAAGAAAAAAGAAATCTATTTTACCTCCACGAAAGAAACTCCGCTGGAAAAGCATTTGTACAGAATCAACTGGACGAATTTTAAGATGCAGAGAATGGATAACGCAGAAGGAGTTCACTCCGGAGTATTAAGCAGCGACGGAAATTTCCTGTATGACGTCTACAGCAACGCCGATACACCAAGAGTTGCCAACATCATCAACACAAACACTTTAAAGACAAACAATCTTCTGACTGCTGAAAATACACTGAAAAATTATCAGCGTCCGGAAATTAAAAATATCAACTTAAAAGCCGAGGACGGAACAATTTTGTACGGAAAAATGATTCTTCCGATCAATTTTGACCAGAATAAAAAATATCCGGTGATTGTTTATCTATACAACGGTCCGCATTTGCAGCTTATTACCAATTCTTTCCCTGCATCCGGAAATCTTTGGTACGAATACATGGCGCAAAACGGATACATCATTTTCACGATGGACGGAAGAGGTTCTTCTAACCGTGGGTTAAAATTCGAGCAGGCAGTTTTCAGAAATCTGGGAACAACAGAAATGAACGACCAGATGAAAGGAGTAGAGTATTTAAAATCTCTTCCTTACGTAGATTCCGAAAGAATGGGAATTCATGGATGGAGCTTCGGAGGATTTATGACGACAAGTTTCATGCTTCGTAAGCCGGATGTTTTCAAAGTGGGCGTTGCAGGAGGACCCGTAATCGACTGGAGTATGTACGAGATCATGTATGGCGAAAGATACATGGATACTCCGCAGGAAAATCCACAAGGTTATGCAACAGCAAATCTTCTGGATAAAGTTCAGAATCTGAAAGGAAAATTATTAATGATTCACGGAGCGCAGGATGATGTTGTGGTTTGGCAGCATTCGGTTAAATTCATCAAATCTGCGGTTGATAATGGTGTTCAGTTGGACTATTTTGTATATCCGGGACACCCCCACAACGTGATCGGAAAAGACAGAGTGCATCTTATGCAGAAAGTAACAGATTATTTTGATCAGAATCTGAAAAAATAATCCTGAAAAATTGACAATGAACTTCACCAAAAAAGGCAGAGTACACTTTCATACGTTCGATTCGTTGAGGTTTCTGTCTTTTTTATTGGTTTTTTTACGCCATTCCCCCGTTCCCGAAGATAGTTTTCTATACTATTTTTCCAAGCAAGGGGGGATTGGTGTTTCTTTTTTTTTCGTACTGAGCGGTTTCCTCATCACCTATATTCTTATTCTCGAAAAAATAAACAATAACGGAACAATTCCGCTGAAAAAGTTCTTTATGAGAAGGATTTTAAGAATATGGCCGCTTTATTATGTCATGGTACTTTTTGCGATATGTACGCCTTTTATTCTTGATTTTTTTAATATTTCCTATTCCAACGAAGGATATCAGCCAAATTGGTTGCTTACCCTTACTTTTCTGGAAAATTATATGGCGATGTATACCAATCAGCTTCCCAATGTATCGCCGATTACCGTGATCTGGTCTTTGTGTATCGAGGAGCATTTTTACATTTTCTGGGGACTGGCTTTTTACTTTATTTCCCTTAAAAATATTCCGAAACTTCTTCTGGGAAGTATTGTTTTTTCATTCATCATGCAGATGGTGTACGAAAAATTACAAATTCCGACTTTAGATCTCTTTACCAATATTCATTATTTTGCTTTCGGAGCAATTCCTGCGTATATTTTTGTCTTTAGAGAAGATCTAATCCAAAAGCTTGAAACGGTTTCTGCTGTTTACAAATACAGTTACGCTTTTTTGGTGTTGGCATTTATTGTTTTTATAGGGAATTCAAAAATAATTTCAAATCCTGCACTGATTTCATTTCTTTTGAGTGTTTTCTTTTCAGGGTTAATTTTATCTACTTTAGGAACAAAAAATGTATTTAAAATTTCAGATCAAAGTATTTTGGCAAAACTTGGAAAATACACATACGGACTGTATCTTTTTCACACCATTTTAATCATGCTTTTTATAAAAATAGGAAACAGATTCAATCTCAACTGGAAGCTAATTGTTGCGCTGTCATTTATTGCTTCAGTTGTATGCTCGGTGCTTTCTTATCATCTTTTCGAAAAACAGTTTTTAAAACTTAAAAGCAAAATCAGCACTTAATATTCTCATTTTCTTTCTTATCAAACATCAATGCATCTGATTTTCGGTTGCCGTAAATTTGTACTATAAAATCAACAATATGGAATTAGGAATAGGAATGTTTGGCGATCTTGCTTTCGACCAGACAACAGGAAAATATAAAGATGCAGGCGTAAAGATTCGTGAAATTCTGGAGCAGGTAAAATTCATGGATGAGGTAGGAATTGATGTTTTTGCCATGGGAGAACATCACCGTCCCGATTATGCGGTTTCTTCTCCGGAAATCGTTCTGGCTGCAGCGGCAAGTATTACAAAAAATATAAAATTAGCGAGTGGTGTTACGGTTTTAAGTTCATCAGAGCCTGTAAAAGTATATGAAGATTTCTCGACTCTGGACTTAATTTCAGACGGTCGTGCTGAAATTTTCGTCGGAAGAGGAAGTTTCATCGAATCGTTTCCGTTGTATGGGTATTCTTTAAACGATTATGAGGAACTTTTTGATGAAAAATTAGATTTATTGCTTAAAATCAATTCTCAGGAAAATGTAACCTGGAAAGGAAAACTTCGTGCACCAATGCAAAACCAGACGGCTTATCCGAGAGCAAAAAATGAAGGAAAACTGCCCATCTGGAGAGCAGTAGGCGGAACTCCACAGTCGGTTTTAAGTGCCGCAGAATTGGGAATGCCTTTAGTGGTGGCAATTATTGGAGGAATGCCTGTACAATTCAGAAATTTAATTGAATTCTATAAGCAGGAATACAAAAAAGCGGGACACGACGTTTCAAAAATGCAGATTGCCGTTCATTCGCATACTTTTGTAAGCGATGATCCGGAAGTGATTGAAGGATATTTCCACAACTATAAATCGCAGATGGACAGAATCGGTTCTTCCAGAGGTTGGGCTCCTTACACCAAAATGCAGTATGACGGCGGAAGAAGCAAAGAAGGAGCTTTGTTCATCGGTAATCCTAAAGAAGTGGCAGATAAAATTGCTTACCTGAAAGAAATTTTCGGCATTACAAGATTTATCGGACACATGGATGTGGGAGCTCCGGAGCATGATCTTATGATGAAATCTATCGAGCTGTTTGGCAAAGAAGTAAAACCACTCATCAAAGATCTTTAAAAATAAAACCTCCGCTGAATTTCAGCGGAGGTTTCTCTTTAATAAAAATCATCTGTAAAAATGAAACAACATCCTGTTGTTTAGAAATTAATCAATATAAATTATAAAGCTGTGTAAGAAGCTATTGCAACCTGTGGATGAAAGGCGAACATAAACGTTTCAAAACATTCTCCCGAAGTATTTTTACTTAAAAGATACTTATTGTCGATGATATCGATCAGCAACAATTCAGGCGTGTAAAAAGTCAAACCTATTTTATGCTTTGAAGGATCTTCCACGTTGGAGCTGATAAGATCCAGTTTGAAATTTTCAATCGGGAAAAAAGTATTTCCCAAAACATCCGGAAGACTTTTGATCTCACCGTTAAGCTGGGCAACATAGTTCACCACTGCTGAACTCAGCAAAAACGGAATTTTTTCCGCATGAGGATTTTTTCTCAGCAATTCCCAGTAATTTTTCACCGGATTTTCTTTATTATCAAAAACCTGATGCTGGATTTTATATTCAAAATACGTATCCTCAAAAATGTATTTATCCCAGACAATTTCAGAATTCTGATCAATTACAATCCGGAATCCCAGTTTTATTTTAGCCTTCATCATTTTAAATTTTAATAAAACAGGGCAGTCTTTTTCTGATTCTGCCCTGATCCTAAACAAAATTGATATGAAAAATATCTAATACTCAATAAGTTCAGTTTACAAGCACTTTAAGATCTTCTGTAAACGTTCCCTTCGTATTATCAATCGTAATTTTTGCGACATACATTCCGGATTTCAACTGATTTTTCGTCATTTTGATCTGCTGACTTCCGGATGCAAGTTTTTGCTTGTCGATCACACTGAAAAGTTTTTTTCCGCTAACATCAAACAGTTCAATACTTACTGTTGATCTTTCGTTGAGGGTAATCGGGAAAATAGTCTCTTCTCTGAAAGGATTTGGATAATTCTGTCCCACATTAAAATTTTTGGTGTTTGCTGCTTCCTGAGTTCCTAAAACGGCTCCTGCTACATAAATGGTATGAGTTAAAATATATCCGGCAGATAAAGAACCCGTTACGGTACTCATCTCATTGCTGGTTCCGTCTGAAAATACATTATCACTCGCATTATAGGTATAACCTGTCATGCCTTTTGTATAGCCGTATGAAGTTCCGTTTACATTTACATTATAAACAGCACTGCCTGTTCCCTCCGGAAATGCAATCTGCGTTACCAGAAGAGAAGTTCCGTCCGCTTTGTAAATATGAACATGAATGTGGGTGGCTCTGCTCTGGTACCATCCCGGAAATATGCTCGTGAAACTTACAAGTCCGTTTGCATCTGTGGTCTGTCTTCCGCGGAGAAAATGATTGTTGGTGTAATTTGCAGCCTGCATTGCCGTACCTCCGTATTCGGAATAGTTGCCGTCTTTATCACAGTGCCAAACGTCTACCAGAACTCCTTGATAGGCAGCGCAGTTTCCGTTGGTGTTTTTTATATAAATATTCATCGTAAAGGCAACTCCGGTTCTGTCTCCCACAATATTGGTTTGTACAAGGCTCGAAGGAGTATGCGTAGGAAAAGGACCCTCTGTTTCCGAATTGGTTACACTGCAGGTTAAAACATTTTGAGAAGACTTTTCCGGCAGCATTTCCTCATGAAAAATTTCCGATCGGAGAAGAACAGGTGCAGCAACAGCTATTCCTGCCAGTCCGAATGAGTTTTTTAAAAATTTTTTTCTGTCCATGTATTTAGTTTTTATTTTAAATTAAACTTCAAAGAAAAGTAAAAGTGCATTTTCACTTAATGCTTCAAATTCCAGAGTTTCGATTTCAGAAATGATGATTGCGTCTCTGGTTTCTAAAAGTCTGTTCTGAAATTCAAAAGCGCCGTTAATCACCATTCCGAAAATTGATTTTCCTTTCTGATGTAAAGAATATTCCTCTTCTTTCCTTCCTTCGTACAGACCTATGAAATTGGGATATTCCAGCTTTTCAGAAATCTGTATCAAATGATTTCTACGGTCTATATTCAGATTTTCAATGCTGAAGAAATTATCTTTTTTAATACTTTTTAGTTCAAAAATCAGAATGTCGGCTTTCTCATCCGGTGTATTGTTTCTGATGTTCAGTGTATTGTCTTCTTCAGACTTTAAAGTGAAGATATGCTCCGGAGAAACAGGTTTCTCAAAATCGTTAATGAAAATTTCGCCGAACAGAACAATGATGAGAACGGTAGAACTTTTTTGATAATTAAAATCAAATGTTCCGTTTTCCTCGAAAACAACTTCTGTTATTTTGTGCAATCCTGACTGTTCATCGGGAATCATCTCGTTTAGAACACATGAGTTTTCTTTCCTCCAGACGGAAAGATCAGATTTAAAAATTTTGGATGGACTTTGAACTAACATTTGATTGGATTTTTTTGAGGAATTCCACACTGCACAGATAAACAATCTAATCACTTCACACCTGTGTAAATCTGTGCTTTAGTGGAAAACTAATAAACTAATAGTAAACAACCTCTTTTTTATTTTTAAGCCGAAACTTTTATTGTATGGGTAAGAGCATAACCTGCACTTACACTTCCAGTAATCGTAGACATTTCATTAGATGTTCCATCGCTGAATACATTATCACTTGCATTATAAGTATATCCGCTCATTCCTTTATATCCTGTACTTGAAGCTACCTGAACCACTGCGCTGTCGCTGCCTTCAGGAAATGCAATCTGCGTTACCAGAAGAGACTGCCCTGCAGAATTGTAAATGTGAACATGAATATGGGTGGCTCTACTCTGGTACCATCCCGGAAATATACTTGTGAAAGAAACTTTTCCGTTGGCATCGGTTGTCTGTCTTCCTCTAAGGAAATGGTAAGACGTGTAATCGGCAGTCTGCATCGTCGTTCCTCCGTACTCAGAATAGTTTCCGTCTTTGTCGCAATGCCAGATATCAACAATAGCTCCCTGAAGATTGGCACAGCTTGCATTGGTATTCTGAATGGTAATTGTAATTGTGAACGGAACACCTGTTCTGTCTCCTACGATATTAGTCTGTACAAGTGTAGAAGGTGATTTTGTAGGAAAAGGTCCTTCAGTCTCCGAGTTGGTAACAGAACATGCCGATGAAGATGATCCGGAGGAAGATCCTGAACCTGAAGATGAACCTGTTGTGGTATCTGTGATATCGTCATCACTTCCGCAACGTATCAAAATAGGAGCTGCCACTGCGGTAACACCTGCCAAACCAAGAGTTTTTAAAAAACCTTTTCTGTCTATTGTTTTCATAATATGTTTTTTTAAGGTTACTATTTGAATGATTTCAATGTCATTCTTTAATTTCCTGTAACAAATGTATTTTGAAAAAAACAGCTTATGAAATTTATGAGGTAAACAGCAAAAATGTGTCGGTAAATGGATTTTTTTTAAGAAATATTAAGAATAATATGATAAAAGTGAAGTAGAATTACCAAATAGAAATTCGGTATAGCAAAAATTCGAAGAATTTTTGATGGGGTGGTTTTAGAGATGAATTAAAATTATTTATTCACAATCTCCATTACCACGCCTTTAAATGTTTCCCCAATCGGAATGATAAATTCCCCAATGTGAATATTGCGGTTCACAATCGTTTTAATAAGTTTTACGGGAACAATATAAGAACGGTGCACCCTCACAAAATCTTTTTCTGAAAGTTTTTCCAGAATATTTTTCATGGAAGAGCGTGCGGTAATCTTGGAATGATCTGCAAGATGGATCTGAATGTAATCGTCTAAACCTTCGATCAAAATAATATCATCAAAGTTAATTTTGTGAAGTTTATAATCTGCACGGATAGAAAGATATTTTACATCGGCAGATTCATTATTTATTTTTACTTTTTCCACAGCCGCTTTAAATCGTTCAAACGAAAAAGGTTTTAATAGATAATCTACTGCATTGATACTGAAAGCATCCACCGCATATTCAGAATAAGCCGTGGTAAAAATAACTTTTGTATTCTGAGAAATACTTTTATAAAAATCCATTCCGTTTTTGGAAGGCATTTCAATATCTAAAAAAATAAGGTCAACAGGATATTTATTGAGATGTTTCTGGGCATCGCTTTGTATATTGAAAGTCTTTTCCAGAGAAAGATTTTCAATTTTTCCGGCATAATTCTCAATAATTTTAAGAGCCAGAATCTCATCATCCAGTGCAATGGCTTTTATCATCATGTATCAGATTAAATTAATTTTTAGATCCACATCGTATGTCTTTCCGTTGCTGGTTATAACAAGGTTTTGTTTTTCCCCATAAATCTGTTGCAAATGTTCAATCGTATTTTTCAGTCCCACTTTCAGGCTGCTTTCATTCGTTATATTTTCGTTCACGATATTATTGAATACATTAAAATTTAAAATACCTTCCTGAACAACGGCTTTTACAGAAATTTTGGAATTTTTTTCCGCATTGAAGCCATATTTAAATGAATTTTCTACAAAATTAACCAAAATGAACGGCGCAATTCTCAGTCCTTTCATTTCTCCGATCTCCGTGTAGGAAAAATCCAGACTGCTGTCGGTTCTTATAAGTTGTAAAGAAATATAGTCTTTTATATAGTCAATTTCCTGACTTAATTCCACAAAATCTTTGCTGCTTTCCTGTACCACATAACGCATCACGTTGGAAAGCTTTAAAATTCCTTCAGGCGTATCGTCAGATTTTAACAAAGCCAGAGAATAGATAGAATTCAAAATATTAAACAGAAAATGAGGCTGCAGCTGATATTTTAAATTCAACAGTTCAGCTTTAGCCTTCAATCTTTCCAGTTCCTTTTTCTCATTGCTCCTGTAAATAAAGAATGAGGATAAAAAAGAAAAAAGAAACGGCAATAGAGAAGAAAATATCATCTGATGATAAGTGCCGTCATTTCTTTTAGGAGCAAAATTGCGAAATGGAGCCTCTCCATTCATTGGAGGTTTGGGGGGATTTCCATTTGGATCAGACATTTCAGGAGGACTCATCTGTATTTTCGGATATACTTCCGGAAACAGATTTTCCGGAGAAATATGAGTAGGAAGAAAAACCATACCCCCAAAACAGAAGAGGACAAAAAGTGAGAAAAGGAAATATTTTTTTCTTCGGTAATATTTTGGAAGAAAGATTTTAAGATTTAAATAAAAGAAAATAATAACCAGTACAAAGCGGATAAACTCTCTTTGAAATGGAGGAACCCTGAAAACCGAAAGCGTTCCGTCGAAATCCGGAGAAGAAACAATCGGGATTGTAAGAAGCAGCGGAATAAGGATAATATGCGGTAAAAGCTTTTTCATTGAACTAAATTATTAATTTGAATTTATAATTTGTGAAAAATTATTTAAAAGCAGTAATTTTTTTATTTTCATTAAAATTAATTTATTTGTCATAAAATACAAATTCTCTACTTTTACGGCATGGAACAACAATCTAAAGATCCTCTGCACGGAAAAAGACTAGATGCCATTCTTGAAGAGCTGGTAGAATATTATAACGGTTTTGAAAAACTTGGTGAAAAGATCAATATCCGATGTTTTACAGACAATCCGAGCATTAACTCTTCTCTGAAATTTTTAAGAAAAACAGACTGGGCAAAAGCGAAAGTAGAAAGTTTATATCTTTTTGTACAGAGAGAAAAAAAACGTAACGAAAGAAAAAAAGACAGATAAATATTTCTTCGGTCAATGATTTCAAAAACAGTATCTTTGTGCCGTTAATCGTGAAAGAAATCACGAAAAAAGAATAAAATATGACAATCGAAAACAATCACGTTGTAGCTGTAAAGTATATCCTACATACTATTGAGCCGGATGGAAGTAAAATTCTTGTAGAAGAAACAACAGCAGAAAACCCACTTACATTTTTGTATGGGGTAGGAATGATGATTCCAAAATTTGAGCAGAATATCCACGGCTTACAAGCTGGTGATAAAGCTGATTTTACTATTCAGCCTGAAGAAGCGTATGGCGAAAGACAACCAGATGCAATCGCTCAGTTGCCGATCGATATGTTCCAGGAAGCTGGAATTCCGCCTGTAGGAGCAATTTTACCATTATCAGACAATCAGGGAAATAACTTTCAGGCAATTGTGGTTGAGGTAACTCCGGAAGCTGTTGTGGCAGATCTTAATCACCCGATGGCTGGGAAAACGTTAGATTTCCAGGTTGAAATTTTAAACACACGTCCTGCGACAGAAGAAGAATTGTCTCACGGTCACGCTCATGGAGTAGACGGAAACGAAGCTCACTAAAATATAAAAAGAATGTCCGGTTTTTAATCGGACATTTTTATTTTCTGGATTTCACAAAAACGCAAAGTTTTATTTTTGTGGGGACGTTTTAAAGTGCAATAAATCAAAGCTGTTCAGAATTCGGCACTGTTAATTTTATCGAAGATAAAATCCTTGCGCCTTAAAATCTTAAAGTATGCTAAAATTTGCGTTTTTGCGGATATCAACCAATAATATCAACTTTTTATTCTAAAAATTCACCGCTTACATAAAACCAGCGGTTCTGGATCATTTTAAAGGTAGATAATTCGTGATGAACATGGTTTCCTCCGTTTTCATCAGTGTAAAAAGCCTTGAATTCCACTTTATTCATGGAAGGCTTATTTACAATTTCCAGTTTTGTCCACTCATTAATTTCTCCCCATTCCTGTAAATCTTTTGTATTGTGAAACTGCCTTTTACTCGGCGAAGTGGTTTCCATTAAATATTTACCATTCGGAATCGCAAATGCAGAAAACCTTGAGCGCATCAATGCTTCTGCAGTAGGTGCAAATTTTTCTTTTGTATGATAAGGTTTACAGCATTCTTCGTAGGTCTTTCCGGAACAGCAAGGACAGTTCATTGTTTTAAATTTTAAGAAACAAATTTACACTTTTTGCTAGCCATGAATTCAAGAATTTTGATCTTTTATAATTTTAAAATCTGTGTCATCTGCGAAATGTTTTATTGAGCTATTAGTGAAAAATATTTGTGTCATTCGTGTTTAAATAAAAAGAAAAAAAGCATCCAAAAAATTGAATGCTTTTAAAAATTTATTTAATAAAACCTCTGTTTCTCAATAAAGGCTTAATATCCGGATCGTGTCCTGTAAAATCTCTGAATGCCTGATTCAGATCCACAGAATTTCCTACAGACAGAATATATTTTCTGAAGCGGTCTCCGTTTTCTCTTGTCAATCCTCCATTTTTAGAAATCCATTCCCAGGCGTCGTTATCCAGAGTTTCAGACCATAAATAAGCATAATATCCTGCAGAATAACCACCGCCCCAAATGTGTGCAAAATAAGGCGTGTGATATCTTGGAGGAACTGTTGCCAAAGTAAATCCGTGCTTCGCTAAAGATTCTTTTTCGAAATCTAAAACTGGAATTAACTGATTTTCATTGGTAACCGTATGCCAATCCATATCAAGCTCTGCCGCAGAAACCAGTTCCGTGGTCATGTAACCCTGATTAAAAGTTGCTGCTTTTTTAATTTTATCAACCAAAGTTTGCGGAATGGGCTGTTTTGTTTCGTAATGTAAAGCGTAGTTCTTTAAGACAACAGGATCTAAAGCCCAGTGTTCGTTGATCTGTGAAGGGAATTCCACGAAATCTCTCGGTACATTGGTTCCGGAAAGGGAAGGATATTTCTGGCTGGCAAACATCCCGTGAATCGAATGTCCGAATTCATGGAAAATAGTGGAAACATCATCATAACTGATTAAAGAAGGTTTCCCGGGAGCCGGTTTCTGATAATTGTAGCAGTTTACAATTACAGGTTTTGTTCCCAGTAAATAAGACTGCTCTACAAAATTGCTCATCCACGCTCCTCCGTTTTTAGAATCCCTCGTGTAGAAATCCAGATAATAAATGGCAATGGATTTTCCGTCATGATCGAAAACCTCATACGTAACCACATCAGGATGATAAACCGGAAGATCTGTTCTCTTTTTGAAAGTTAATCCATAGAATTTTTCCGCAGCGAAGAACACTCCCTTTTCCAAAACGGTTGTAATTTCAAAATAAGGCTTTATTTCACTTTCATCAAGATCAAATTTTGCCTTTCTTACCTGTTCAGCATAAAAATTCCAGTCCCATGGTTCAACCTTGAAACCTCCTTTCTGCTGATCAATCAGATCCTGAATATCTTTTGCCTCACGTCTTGCCGTTTCTACGGCAGGAGTCGCAATCTGATTCATTAATTTTGTTGCAGCTTCCGGCGTTTTTGCCATCTGATCCTGCAATTTCCATTCTGCGAAACTTTTTTTACCTAAAACCTGAGCTTTTTTCAGTCTTAATTTCGCTAATTTTTCAATGGTTTCTCTTGTATCGTTTCCATCCCCTTTTTCGGCTCTTGTCCATGATGCTTTGAAGAGTTTTTCTCTCGTTGCTCTGTTTTTAAGATTCTGTAAAAGAGGTTGTTGTGTTGTATTTTGTAATGCTAAAAGATACTGTCCCGGTTTTCCGGCATTTTTAGCATCAGAAGCTGCCGCAGCAATTTCATCAGCCGAAAGTCCTTCAAGTTCTTTTGCATCGGTAAAGAAAACGCCACCTTGCTTTCTCGCTTCAAGCAATTTGTTGGAATATTGCGTAGACAGTGAAGCCAGTTCCTGATTGATCTGCTTTAGTTTCTCTTTATCCGCAGAAGAAAGATTCGCTCCTGCGATTTCAAAATTCTGCTTGTAATATTGTAATAATCTTTTGCTTTCAGCGTCTAAGCCATTCTCAGAAATCGCTTTTATTCTTTTATAAAGATTTTCATTCAGATACATTTTATCAGAATGGGCTGCAAAGATCGGAGCATATTCTTCATCAAGAGCCTGTAAAGTCGGGTTTGTATTGGCGCTGGTAAGATTAGAGAATACAATGGTTGCTCTTTTCAGAACTTCACCGCTTTTTTCCAGAGCTACGATGGTGTTTTCAAACGTTGGTGCTTCAGAATTGTTGGCAATTTTTAAAATTTCAGCGTCGTGCTGTTTCAAGCCAAAATCAAAAGCGGGTTTAAAATGTTCATTTTTAATTTTGTCAAATTCAGGAGCTTCATACTGAAGTTTGCTTTTTTTCATGAAAGGATTCGATGAAAGCGATGCGTCCGGAGCTGGAACTTCCTGTTGGCTATCGGTGTTTTTCATTGTTGTACATGATTGGTTGAATGCTAATGCAGAAATTAATAATACCGATGTAATATTTTTCATAAATTAGTTGTTAATAAGGTATAAAGATACTTAAAACTTAATTCATAAAATAATAAACATGAAATCACAGACTATTTTTCTTTTTTCAGTTGTTGCACTTCTGGCTTCTTGCGATAAAAATGACAGACATCATAACGAGAACGATCAGAAAAACTGGGTGGAAAAGGTGACCACGAAAGACAACGGACCGATGAGTCATAAAGAAGTGACGGGCGATTTCGATGAAATCGAAGTTTCACAGGCAATCGAAGCTGAAATTATAAAAGCTGATTTTGAAAAGGTCGTAATTTCTGCTCCCAAAAATATTATCGATGAGATTTTGGTGGATAACAACGGAGGAGAGCTTCATATCCATTACAAACCGGGAATCCGTGTAATGAATACCCACAATGTTTCTGCGAGAATTTATACGAAAGATTTTTCAAAATTAAATGCCAATTCTGCAGCCAGCGTTAAAGTGAAGGATAAATTTGTGCAGGATAAAATGGAACTTGAAGTTTCGAGTTCTGCAGCGGTTTCCGGAGATCTTGAAGCAAATACATTTAATATTTCCATAGACAGCAGCGGAAGTTTCGACGGAAAAATCTGGGCGGTAGATCTTGATGTGGATGCTTCATCCGCTGCAAGTGTGGATCTTTCCGGAAAATCTAAAAACGGCAAAATCAGTGGTTCATCGGGAAGCAGTATTTCTGCAAAAGATGTTATTATCCAAAATCTGAAAGCAGAATCTTCCAGTGGTGCAAGTGTAGACATCAGTGCGTCTTCAACCATCAATGCAGAAGCGTCTTCTGGAGGAAGTCTTACGATTTATAAGAAAGGAAACGTTACCAGTATTACCAAAGACGAAAGCAGCGGCGGAAGCGTAACTATTCAGTAATGTAATGCTTTGCTGAATGAAATGCCATTGCGAACGGAAAATTAAACGTTTGAGATAAAATCTTTGCGGTCATAGCGTTAAAATGATGACTGATTTGCTTATTTAAATCAAATGTAAGCTATTAATTTTCATCTTCATCCTCTTCGTCGTTTGAAGAATCTTCCCATTGCTGATTATCAAAATTAAGATTATCATACGCCAGTAATTCCTCCTCTCGCAGGAGGATTTCTTTTGTGGTAAAAAGATGGATTTCATCATCATGATCCGATTTGGCTAACTTTCGGATGGAAGCTTTGTCGATGGTCATGAATCTTTGCCCGAGACGTCTCGCTGCGTATTTCCTCATTCCGGTTGCATGAAGAACATCAACTGCCATATCTACGGCGGTTCCCAGAGTTTCACGGTAGATATTATGAATTCCGCTGTTTAAATATTCATAAGAATCTATTCTGTTTTTGGCACGTACAAAGATTTTTACCTGAGGATAATTTTCCCTTACGATATCGGCAACAAATTTATTGTCTTCGGGATCATCAAGACACAGAACAAGAATTTCGGCATCCTCAATTCCTGCTGCGCGTAAGGTAGGAATTTTTGTGGCATCTCCGTAATACACCTTAAAACCGTAGCTTCTCAATAATTTCACACGGTCAGAATCTCGATCCAAAACCGTAGCCGGAATTTTATTGGCTTTTAAAAGTCTTCCCACCGTACTTCCGAAATGTCCGAATCCTACAATGATAATTTTCTTTTGCTGAATATTACCGTCCAGAATATTAAAATCATTATCGGGATCAGGAACTTCTTTTATGAATCTCGGAGTAATAAGTTTATCATTAATAATTAATAAAAACGGCGTGATGCACATGGTAATTGCTGTTACAGCCATCATCTGCGCATTCAGTTCAGAAGGTAAAAGATACAGACTTGAAGCATAATTAATCAGTACAAAAGCAAATTCTCCTACCTGCGAAAGGGCAAAAGCATAAAACAGGCTTTGTGGAGTATCTATTTTGAAAAACTTTCCGATAAGAAATAAAACAAGGAATTTTATGGCTAAAACCGCAAAAACGGTGGTGAAAATAAAGGTAGGATCTTTCTGAATGACGTTAAAATTCATCGTGGAACCCACACTTACAAAAAATACCGCAAGCAGTAATCCTTTGAAGGGATCGATCTGTGCTTCCAGTTCGTGGCGGAACTCGCTGTTAGCCAACATGACTCCTGCGAGGAAAGCTCCTAAAGCGGGAGATAAACCAATAGCAACCATCAGTTCTGAAACTCCGATGACCAAAAATAGGGAAGAGGCTGTTAAAAGCTCCGACATACCGGATTTCGAGACATATCTTAGAAAAGGAACAAAAACATACCGCCCCAGTAAAATTAAAATAACAACTCCCAAAATAACGGTCGCGAACTGCATCCATTCCGGAAGGGTCTGTATGAGTACCTGAATTTCGTTATCGTGATGTCTGGATTTGTAATTGGCAATTAAAGGAAGAATCGCCAAAATAGGAATCACCGCAATATCCTGAAACAGCAACGTGGAAAATGAAGCTTCTCCGGCTAATGTTTTTAAATTGTTTTTTTCCTGTAATGTCTGCAGCACAATTGCCGTAGACGATAACGCAAAACACATGGCAACGGCTATGGCTTTGTCGATTTTCCAGCCTGCCCAGATAAATACGAGAAATAGCAGGGAAATCGTTAAAAGCATCTGCGTTAAGCCGAGTCCGACAATTTTCTTCCGCATATCCCAGAATTTTCGGGGTTCAAGCTCCAGACCGACTAAAAACAAAAGCATGATGACCCCAAATTCACTGGCGTGCATAATGTCGTTGACATCTTTTCCCGTTAATTTTAAAACATAAGGACCAATGATAATTCCGCCTGCAATATACCCGATGACAGAACTTAGCCCGAATTTTCTCGCCAGCGGAACCATAATGATGGCTACGCCTAAGAAAATAAGTGTGTTCATTGCTAAGCTTGTTTCCATAAAATTTTTATTGGTTGAGAAGTTCTACAAACTGCTGTTTGTGTACGATAATTTCTTTTTTTGAGAGCTTGTTGGCTTCGTAAACGATTTTGATATTTTTGATGTTTGCTTTAAAAACATTCAGCGATACGATAAGTCCGCTGATCAGCTCCTCTACGGTAAACTGATAGGTTCCTTCCTTGCTGAACGATCTTTCTTTTCCGCCTGTGGTTACCAGAATGTAAACCTCTTTTCCCTCCAAAGGATTGTGATGATCTTCTTTAAGCCAGTCGCGGTCGAAAACTTCATCAATCCAGAGTTTTAACAAAGGCGGCATTCCGAACCAGATGAGCGGAAACTGGAAAATAAAGCGGTCGTAATTTTTTATTCTTTTTCTTTCCCTGAAAGCGGCAATATGAAAATTAGGATACTCTTCATAAATATCCCGAAGCGTAAAATGCTGATGACGAACATAGAAATTAATGAGCTCTGCATTCGAGTTTGAGTGCTCTAAATAAGGATGCGCAAAAACTACCAACGTCTTCTTCATAAACCTGTTTTACGTAAATATAATGAAAAATTTTTGAAGTAAAGGAGGGTTTTGTAGTAGTTTAATAATTTTTTAATAGTAAAAAGGATGTTTTTAATGATATAAATGGAATAAATGATTTTGATTTTTAACGTATTAACATTTTATAAAGCTGATAATAAAAAAAATCGATCAAAAAATGACCGATTATTTATTGTATATGTTTATTTCAATTTAAAAACTGAGTAAATTTAAAGCAGGAATAAAATTCTACCATCCTCCGGAAGCACCACCGCCTCCGAAACTTCCGCCTCCGCCGAAGCCTCCAAAACCGCCTCCTCCGCCGCCGGAACTTCCACCACCAAATCCACCGCCGCCAAAGCTGCCCGGAAAAGGGAAAAATCCACCCGGATAATTTCTGCGACCTCTTCTGGAAAGTATTACATCGTCATCGTCATAATTTCCGCCGCCTTTTCCTCCTCCTTTGTTTCCGAAAAGGATGGCAATAATGATGAAGATAACAAATGCAATAATGATAATTTTAAAAATACTTCCGTCTCCATCTCCGCTTTCACGGTTGTTCAAAGGTTTAAATTTCCCCTGAACTGCTTCCATAATTGCAGAAGTACCGCCGTTAATGCCTTCGTACCACTCGCCTTGCTTAAAATGGGGGGTAACAATATAGTCTAAGATCTGTCCTGCAACAGATGCCGTTAAATATTGCTCCACCGCTCTTCCCTGTTGGATAGACATGGTGTGGTCTTCGGTTGCAATAAGGAAAACAATTCCGTTATCTACATCTTTTTTTCCGATTCCCCATTTCTCGCCAAACATGGTTGCCAGAAAATTAATGTCTTCTCCTTTTGTGGAAGGAATAATAACCACTTCAATCTCTGTAGAGGTAGAATCTGCAAATGCAATCAGTTTTTTATTAAGCGCATCTTTTTCCTCCTGCTTCAGAAGATTGGCATCGTCATAAACAGGATACAGAACGTCTGGTTTTGGGGGAATGGTATATTGTGCCGATACAAAAGTGTAAAAGCATACCAGCAAAAATGAAAAAACTATTTTAAGAGAACGTAATTTCATTAGGAAGTTCGTTGTGGTTTTCTCCTGTTACAGGAAAATATTTTTTTAGTTCCAGACCGGTTTCCAGAATTCCGCTTTTTAAAGCCTGATAATAATTTCCTTTGGCAAATTCAGACGTAATATAGTCGTGCAGATGATCCCAGTAAGATTGGCTTACTTTTGCATGAATTCCTGTATCTCCGATGATGGTAAGATATTTCTGTTCGAAATTGACATGAAAAAGCACCGCATTTCTTTCTTTGGTTTTGTTCAGGCACAATTCTTCAAAAACTTTGAAAGCAATTTTTGCATTGTCTTCATCCGTATTTGAATCGATATGCACTCTGATCTCGCCGGTAGAATGCTCTTCTGCTGACTGAATAGCTTCCACAAGGGAAGCTATCTGCTGATTTGTTAAGAAACTGGTTGCCATTATTCTGAGAATACTTCAGGTGCCTTTTCTGCTCCTGCTTCCGCTTTGAACAAAGGTTTTTCTTTAAAGTTGGTGAAATTCGCCAGAATATTATTCGGGAATTGCTTTATAGAAACATTATAATCTTTTGCTGCATCATTGTAGTAAACAGTTTCTGTTCTGATGCTGTTTTCTATCGCGATATACTCTCTCTGGAAATTAATGTATTGCTGATCTGCTTTTAAATTAGGATAAGATTCCACCACTGCCATCAATCTGCTTAAAGCACCGGATAATTCTCCCTGTGCAGCCTGAAATTTAGCAATATCCTGCTCAGTCATATTGGTAGGATCAATATTAATGGAAGTTGCTTTAGAACGTGCTTCAACAACTTTCGTTAAGGTTTCCTGCTCGAATTTGGAATAAGATTTTACCGTTCTTTCAAGATTCGGGATAAGATTTGCTCTTTTCTGATAAACTGTTTCTACGTTAGACCATTTTGCATTAACCGTCTGTTCCTTGTCTACAAAGCTGTTGTAGCCGTTTTTGCCCCAGAAGAAAATAACTGCGACAATAATAAGTAGAGCGATACCAATAGTTCCTGCGCTCAGACAACCTTTATTTTTCATAGTTTGAATTTTTTTAATATGTTTTGTGCTAACCAAATATACAAATTATGTGCTAATTTTGTAAAAATTTATTTTAATGACAACAATTGTGGTGGCAATGGGAGAGAAGAACGAAATTGGTTTTGAAAATCAGTTGCTTTGGCATCTTCCGAAAGATCTGAAACACTTTAAAGAAATCACTTCGGGGCATCCGGTGATCATGGGAAGAAAGACATATGAAAGTATCGGGAAACCGCTTCCCAACCGTACCAATATTGTTGTGTCCAGAAAAACCGACTGGTTCGAAGAAGGAATTTTAATCGTCGGAAGCATTAAAGAAGCCGTAAAATTTGCTAAAAAGATAGATGAAGATGTTTTCATCATCGGAGGCGGAAAAATTTATGAACAGACGATGGATGTTGTTGATAAACTGGAAGTAACTTTGGTAAAAGCAGATCTTGAAGCAGATACTTTCTTTCCAAAGATCGATCCGAAGATCTGGAAAAAAACAGACGAAATCTGCCATGAAAAAGACGAAAAAAACCAGTATGATTTCTGTTTTCAAACGTTCGAAAGAATTTAATGTTTAAAGTTCTCAGTTCAGAATTCGATACAAAACTTTAGACTCTGAACCTTAAACTTTGAATCTTAAATTTCTTATCTTTGCACTTCTAAAATTTAATAATGAATAAATATATAAAAATTGCAGTTGCAGCAGTTCTTATTCTTTTAGGACTATGGATGATTATTTTCACAAGAGAGAAAGGTTGGGGAATTGTAGTTTTCCTTTTGGCAGGAGCTCCTATTCTGCTTTTCTTTAAAAATGAATATATTCTTTTGGCTTTCTGGCAATTAAGAAAGCAGAATATGGAAAAAGCAGGAGAGTGGCTTAAAAATATTACAGATTACAAAAACCAGCTTCATAAAACCCAGTATGGATATTTCCACTATTTAATGGGATTAACTCAAGCTCAGGATCATCCTACAAAAGTGGAACCTTTCATGAAAAAAGCTTTGGAATATGGTCTTAACATGAAGCATGACAGAGCTATGGCAACTTTAAATCTTGCAGCAGCAGCAATTTCTAAAGGAAGAAAACAGGAAGGTCAGAAACTTCTTGACGAAGCAAAACGATTAGACAGTGCAGGAATGATGACCGACCAGATTAAAATGATGAAGGAGCAACTGAAAATGCCAACGATGCAGAAACATATGCATAACCCGAATATGAGAAACAGAGGGAAATTCTTTTAATGAATAACTGCAGTAAAAATAATAAAAGCATCTAATTTTTTAGGTGCTTTTTTGTTATCAATAGGGACGGGCTTTAGCCCGGCTTTTGGGTGCGAAGTTGACGGCTTCAGCCAAATAAATCGGCAGTTACATCTCAGAGTTATTCTCATACCCATAAAATTTCGGGATCTGCCAATGATATTTCACGGCTAAAGTTCTTATGGAAACAATTAATAGAATGGTGAAAATTTGAACAATAGTATACGTTAAAGTCGTAAATTTTGTCAATAGTAAAAAAGCTGAACCTCCCACAATACAGGCGGTTGCATAAATTTCTTTCCTGAAAATTAAAGGAATTCTGTTGAGCAATATATCCCGGATAATTCCACCGAAACAACCTGTAATTGTTCCCAACCCGATACAGATTAATGGGTGGATATCCGCATTTAAACCCTTCTGAACGCCGATAATCGTAAACAATCCTAATCCAAAACTGTCAAAAATAAATAAAGTAACCCGAAAGTTTTTTTCAAAAGATTTAAAAATCATGGTGAAAATACTGGTCAGAATAATCAATGCGCATGTAAGCAAATCATGCATCCAGAAAACCGGAATATCAAGCAGAAGATCTCTCACGGTTCCACCACCGACAGAAGTTACAAAAGCAATAATCAGCACGCCGAAAGGATCGAGCCGTTTCTGCATTGCCGCAAAACTTCCCGACATCGAAAATGATATCGTTCCCAAAACTTCTATGGCAAAATTGAATTGTTCGTGCATGTTTTATGGGTAATGAGTAATTGGTAATAAGTAATATGATTATAGTGTTGTATTTTGAGATAATTTGAATTTATAAGCAGTCATTACTTTTACCAATTCATCACATTCTGATCTTAAATTTGAGATTTTTCCTGGATCTAAATATTCCAGCTCATCAATTATTTCTAACCAGAATTGAGTCTCATCAATTTCTTCTACAACAATGCAAATTTTAGCAAATCTTTCCTTTTCGGATCTTGCTCTCGCAACTGCTCTGTAATTAGCAGCTACAGAAGTTGCTGATCTTATAATTTGTTTTCTTATTACTGAAAGATCATCAGAATAAGGTAATGGTGATAACGATTTAATAATCGAAATCGAAAAATCTTTAGTTCGATCTCTAAATAACTGATTAAAATCCATAGTTGTAAAAATTACTCATTACCCATTACTCATTACTTATAATTGCACTCTCACCGAATCCGGAACCAAGAGCTCATATTCTCCGCCGTGATTGATGATTTCTCTTACAATGCTGCTGCTGATGAAAGACTTTCCTGAAGACGTTAACAAAAATACCGTTTCCAGTTTTTTGTGCGCTAAAGTTCTGTTGGTGTGGGCAATCGCTTTTTCAAATTCAAAATCAGCAGGATTTCTTAAACCTCTGATGATGTATTGTGCATTTTTTTCGAAACAGTAATCAACGGTTAATCCTTCAAAATAATCCACTTCCACATTTGGAAATTCTGCAACGGAATTCTGGATGAATTCCATTCTTTTTTCCAGCGGAAACATATATTTTTTCTGGGAATTCTGCCCGATCGCAATTATCAGTTTATCAAAAAGCGGAGCCGCTCTTTCTATAATATCATAATGTCCTAAAGTAATCGGATCGAATGACCCCGGAAAAACAGCAATTTTCATGCGTATAAAAGTTATAAGTTATAAATTATGAATGATGAGGGTAGAAATATAGAATGCTAAACTTCCAGCTTCTATCCTCAATCTTCCATTCTTTTAATTTTTTTGTAAAGCTTTTTCAACCTCGTTTCCACAAAGGTCTGTAATGGAAATTCCGTAGATTTTTGCCTGTTGCGGAAGAATACTTGCGGGAGAAAATCCCGGATTCGTATTCATTTCCAGCATATAAGGAATTCCGTCCATTAAAATATATTCACTTCTTGAGAAACCACTCATCCCAAGAGAATTGTAAGCTCTTTTTGCGATTTCTTCTACGCGGATTCTTGTTTCATCGTCGATTCTTGCAGGCGTAATTTCTTCAGAAGCCCCTTCGTATTTTGCTTCATAATCGAAAAATTCGTTGGTAGGAACGATTTCTGTAATTCCCAGAACAATTGTTTCTCCTTTATAATCGATTACTCCTACGGAAACTTCCATTCCGTCAAGAAAACTTTCAATTAAAATTTCATCATCTTCTTTGAATGCAATTTCAGTTGCAGCAAGGAATTCAGCCTTTTCTTTCACTTTAGAAATTCCCAAAGATGATCCCGACTGATTGGGTTTCACAAAAACAGGCAAGCCAAGAGTTTCTATAATCTCATCAACCTTAATTTCTTCTCCTTTTCTTAAATAAACGCTCTTCGCAGAAGGAATTCCGTATTTTGAAAGTACCGCTAAAGTATCTTTTTTATTGAATGTTAAAGCACTCTGATAAAAATCGCATCCCGTATATTTCTGTCCGATCGCGTCCCAGTACGCCTGCAGAATTCCGTTTTCGCCCGGTGTTCCGTGGATGATATTGAAGCATACATCAAATTTCAATGGGGCATTGTTATCTAAAGTCACAGAAAAATCTCCTCTGTTTATGGGGAATTTCTGCTCATTTTCGCCTAAAAAATACCATTCATCTTTCAGGATAACTACTTTATATACATCGTAAAGATTTCTGTCTAAAGAATCATAGATTAATTGTCCGCTTTTCAATGATACAACATATTCGTCTGAATAGCCTCCCATCACTACGGCAACTTGTTTTTTGCTCATTTTTGTTTAGTATCAATTAAGGCAAATTTAATGATTTTATACAACGCGTAAACCTAAAACCTGAAATTTTAAAATCAAAAGTGAAATGTGTTAAATTAAAAGCACATTCTAAAATTATTAGTTATATTTGCTGTCTAATTATAGTCATTTTAAGTATGCTTAAATCACTTTTCAATTGGAAAGTTTTACTGAACTTAGTCGTAGCCATCGGTGTTTTTGTGGGGTTGGTTTGGCTTACGTTTCGTTGGTTAGAATATCATACCAATCATGGTCAGGAAATTCCCGTTCCAAATATCGTTAACAAATCTGTACAGGAAGCCATTAAAATATTGGATGATTCGGGATTGGAATATGAAGTGGACAGTTTTAATTATGATCCTAAATACAGACCTTTTCAGGTTTTACAGGTGTATCCCATTCCGGGTTCCCGTGTAAAAGACGGAAGAGCAATTCAGTTAAGAGTAAATCCAAGAACCTGGGCTAAAGTTGAAGTTCCGGATGTAATCAATAAATATTCAGGTCTTGCTTTCCAGCGTCTGGAACAGGTGGGTCTGAAGGTCGGAGATACCATCTATGAGCCAAGCATTCAGAAAGATGCTGTGATCCGTATATTATTTAACGGAAATGAAGTAAAACCGAAAACAAAACTGGCAAGATTCTCTACGGTGGATGTCGTGATAGGTTCCGGACCAATGAGAAACATTGCGATTCCTAATGTTGTAGGATTAACGGTGAAAGAAGCGAGACAGGTCATTGCAAGAAGCATGTTTGAAGTAGGTCTTGTGGATCATGAAGACGGCAGCAAGGACGAATCCGATGTTATCTATTATCAGGATCCTGCAGCCGGAGATGTCCGGGATCAGGGAATGCAGATCGACCTTTGGGCGAGTAAAAGAACCCTTGCTGAATTGAGCGCTAAAATAGAACAGTTGAATTCTACCTACAGAATGAAAGTAGATACCGCTTTGCCTCCGATTCAGTACCAGGAAATGCCAGTTCGTCAGGAATCTTCACAGGACGTTCCGCCACCACCTGTAACTCCGAGAAGAGAAAATCCTAAACCGTCCACAGATGTGGTAAAGACAGATGCTTCTAAAGCTACTGTAAAGCCCGCTACATCGGTAACTGAAAATAAACCAAAGACTACTGCTTCCAATACAGGTAGTAGTTCTGGTAATAATACATCAGCAAATAAACCTGTTGCGACGACTCCTGCAAAACCTGCAGAAAAGCCAAAAGCTAAAAAGATGGTTATAGAATAAAACGATAATTATTATAAAAAATACAGGCTTCAACTTTCATTATGTTGAAGCCTTTTGTATAAAAGATAAAACAATGGCAGAAGATAACGAAGATTTTTTGGACGAAGAATTATTAGATCAGAACAGTATCGATAATCTTGATATTGATGAGGAAAATAAAGGATTGTATGAGCATCTTAATATCACGGTAGATAAAAGTCAGGAACCGTTGAGAATCGACAAGTTTCTGTTGATTTTCCGTCAGAATTCTTCCAGAAATAAAATTTCACAAACCTGCAGAGCGGGAAATGTTATTGTGAACGGTGTTGCGGTAAAACAGAATTACCGTGTAAAACCCGGAGACCAGATTTCTGTACTTTTGGCACATCCTCCGAGGGAAAATGTTATCATTCCGCAAAATATTCCTATCAATATTGTATACGAAGATGATGATCTTATCGTTGTAGATAAAGATCCGGGAATGGTAGTGCATCCGGGATTCGGGAACTGGGACGGAACTTTGGTGAATGCTTTGGCGTACCATTTTGAGCAAAATGGCGAAAAATCTGATCTCGACAGGGTAGGACTGGTTCACAGAATTGATAAAGACACCTCCGGATTACTGGTTGTTGCAAAAAACGAATATGCGCTGAGCTTTTTGGCAAAACAATTTTTCGACAGAAAAACGAAAAGGTTATATTGGGCATTTGTTTGGGGCAGTGTGCAGGATGATGCGGGTACAATAAAGGGGCATATCGGGCGTCACCCGAAAAACAGGATGCAGATGCATACGTATGAAGACGGAAGCCAGGGAAAGCATGCCGTAACGCATTACAAGGTTTTAGAAAGATTTAAATACATGACCTGGGTAGAATGTAAGTTGGAGACGGGAAGAACCCATCAGATCAGAGCACATTTCAAACATATTGGTCATACTTTATTTAATGATGAAAGATATGAAGGACATACGCCTCTCCGTGGAGTGAATCTTCCTAAGTATAAGCAGTTTATAAAAAATGTGTTCGAAATTTTGCCCAGACACGCGCTTCATGCCCATACTTTAGGATTTATACATCCCACCACCAAGAAGGAATTATATTTTGAAAGCCCAATGCCGAAAGATATGGCGGATGCTGTAAAAAAATGGAGAAATTATTTAGAAAACTAAAAATATATTGAGAATTTTTTTATATTTGTTGAATTGAAATCAAGATTTGTTATGAGAAAACTATATGCTATCGTATGTTTAGCTCTTTTGTCAAATGCATACAAAGCACAAGAAACTTTACCGTACTATCAACAATATCTTTTAGATGGTGAGTTTTTGTTCAACCCGGCACAATACGGAAAGACCGACTATGTGCAGCTTAATCTTAACTATCAGCAGCAATTTTCGAAGTTCAGTGAGTCTCCAAACGTTCAGTCGGTAGGGATCAACGCGAACATCTTTGATAGAGTGGGAGCAGGTTTGTCTGTATTCAGAGACAGCAACGGGCCTATTTCTGCGGGCGGTATTACAGCGGGTGCTTCATATTTTATTCCTCTTAGCAGCGACGGAGACAGAAAAGATCAGTTCTCTTTCGGTACAAGCGTTAGCTTCTACAACATGAATTTTGATTATTCAAAGATTAACACGCAGGATGCTTCAGATCCATTATTGCAGGGAAGTGAAAGTAATATTTTCATGGCGTATGCAAACTTCGGAGCACAGGCTACTTACAGAAATATTTTCGCAGGAGTTTCAGTTAACGATATCGCTCTTACCAACGATGAAGCGATCGTAAACGGACGTGAACCTTCTCCTATCAAGTTTTTCTTAAACTTAGGATATGACTGGCATATTGGTGATAATATCTATTTCACGCCTTCAGCATTAATCAACCTGAATACGAACTCTACAAGAACGATTGATTATAACTTAATGGCAACCTTCTTCAACGATATCAATGCATTCTCTTTCGGGGTAAGCTACAGATCTGTTCAGAACAGATTCGACAGCCAGCAATTACAGATTGCTCCGGTTGTAAAAGTAAGATTCAACAAATTCATGATTGGAGCTACTTACAACTTAGGTTTGTCTGATATTCAGGAATATGGAGGAAACAGCTTCATGATCGGGTTAGGATATAACTTCGATAACTTCATTAACCACAGAGGTTATAGATATTAATTGATTTAATTTAAATAAATTTGAGCTCTGAATTTTTTCAGGGCTTTTTTTATGATTTACATTCACATTCCGTTTTGCAAGCAAAAGTGCAGCTACTGCAATTTCCACTTTTCAACATCTTTAAATTTTAAGGATGAAATGCTGGCTGCGATGAAGAAAGAAATCTTTCTCCGAAAAGATGAATTGCAAAACAAAAACTTACAGTCACTGTATTTTGGAGGCGGAACGCCTTCCATTCTTTCGCCTGATGAAATTAAATCTTTAATTGATGAGGTATTAAAACATTTTACTTTTGAAAAGAATATTGAAATCACTCTAGAAGCGAATCCCGATGATCTGGATAAGAACTTCCTGAAAGGACTGTCGGAATCCCCTATAAACCGTCTATCCATCGGAACCCAAAGTTTTTTTGAAGAAGATCTGAAATTAATGAATCGGGCGCATACTGCAAACGAAGCCGAAGATTCCATCAAAAGAGCGCAGGATTTTGGTTTTGAAAATTTAAGCATTGATTTAATTTACGGTTCGCCAACTTCCAATCTGGAAATCTGGAAAGAGAATTTAAATAAAACCATTGCGCTTGAAGTTCCGCACATTTCTTCTTATGCTTTAACGGTTGAGCCGAAAACTGCTTTGGAAAACTGGATCTCAAATGGGAAAGTAAAAAGCCCGAAGGAAGAAGAACAAAACAGAGAATTTTACTACTTATCGGATTTTCTGAAAGATAATGGTTTTGAGCATTATGAAGTTTCCAATTTTGCCAAACCCGGATTTTACTCAAGACACAATTCTTCCTACTGGAAATACAGAGAATATCTGGGAATTGGTCCTTCTGCTCATTCTTACAACGGTTTTGATGTCAGAAGCTGGAATGTTGCCAACAATCAGCAGTATATCAAAAAATTAAATTCAAATCTTTTGGCTAAAGAAGAGGAATTTCTTTCTCAAAACGATCAGTTTAATGAGATGATCATGATTGGCTTACGAACAATATGGGGTGTTGATCTGGAAAGCTTAAAGGAAAAATTTAATGACAGCATTTTAGAACATTTTCAGAATGAAATCAAATCAAAACTGGAAGAAGGAATTTTGATAACAGAAAACAATCACCTGAAAATTCCGGAAAAACACTGGTTTATGGCAGACGGAATTGCTTCGGATCTGTTCATCGTCTAAGATGAAAGTCTAAAGCCGGAAGTTGGAAGAACGGTTTGTGAAAAACTTGTAACATCCATCTTCTGCATCCAACAATTTCACTATTTTTGTATAAAATTTCAGCTCAATTTTGAAAACTAAAAAGCAAGATTATTCGCATCTTTCCCCGAAGCAACCTATCGGAATTTTCGATAGCGGAGTGGGCGGACTTACGGTTGCCAAAGAAATAAAAAGACTTCTTCCGAACGAAGATCTGATCTATTTTGGTGACACCAAACATCTTCCGTATGGTGAAAAATCGAAGGAAGCGATTATCGAATATTCTACAAAGATCACCAATTTTCTGTTGGAGCAAAACTGTAAAGCGATTGTTATTGCCTGCAATACGGCAACGGCAAATGCGCTGAATGAAGTGATGCAGTCTGTTGCAGGAAAAGTTCCTGTGATTGACGTAATTAATCCGGTTGCAGAAAAAGTTTCCTATGAAATCCATAATAATGTGGGTGTCATTGCAACGAAAGCTACTGTGAATTCAGGGTTGTATAAAAAAAGCATCAGAAAGCATAATAAATGGATCAAGGTGGATGAACTGGCGACGCCTTTATTGGTTCCTGCCATTGAGGAAGGTTTTAAAAATCATCCGATTACGCATGCGATTATCTACAATTACTTAAGCAACAGTAAATTAAAGAATATTGAGACCTTAATTCTGGGTTGTACGCATTATCCGTTGCTGATTGATGAAATCAAGCAATATTACGGAAATCGTGTCCGCGTAATTGATTCTCCGAATATTGTCGCCAATCATTTAAAAATCATTCTGGATAAGTATCATCTGCTGAATGAGCAGAATCCAAAACCGAATTACCATTTCTATCTTTCGGATTTAACGAAAAATTTCGAAAAAATCTCAAAGAAATTCTTCGGGAAAACCATCGATTTAGAATTGAAAGTACTATAAAAAGTAAAGCTGTCACCATCTGAAACAGCTTTTTTTGTACATCAATCTATAATTTTTATCAGCTTGATTTTTCATCCTGAAGGATCCAAAACAATTCATAAAAAAAAATATTTCGGTTGAGATTCCTACGGAATGACAAAATAGGTGTATTAATACTATTCAGTCAGAAGAAATAGCCCCGATTGGAGTTTTGTTTGAGCTCATTTATTACTATTTGGGCTGCGGCAGCGAAGCTGCCGCAGCCCAAATAGTAATAAATAGCGAGTACGGAAAGCGGGAAAAAGCTCCCAAAATATAAGCTCTATTAAATTTCCAGAATTACATTTTTACTTTCCAGTCTCCTTTTCGGGGTATGAACCGGCTGGTTTTTATCTTCTTCAGACTTTACGCCAATCACTACCGCAAAAACACTTTCGTACTTTTCGTTCTTTAAAATAGCATCATATTTTTCGGTTTCAATTCCTTCCATCGGAGTAGAATCTATTCCCATATCTGCACACGCAGAAAGCAAAACGCCTAATGAAAGATAAACCTGATGTTTCAGCCACGATCTGATCTCTGCTTCTCCTTTCGGTTTTACAAAAGTTTTATAATAAGTTACCGAACCTTCCGGAAGATTTTCTTCAATCTGCTTTTCAAAATCTTCAGGATTTTTAAGTGCCTGAAAAACGATAAGGTGACTTCCGTCCAATACTTTTTCCTTGTTAAAATAAGAGGCTTCGGCAAGCTGTATTTTTGTTTCCGGTTCCGATACAAACACAAAATTCCATGGCTGACTGTTAATGGAAGATGGACTTAAATGCAGAATTTCTTTAAGCTGCTGAATCTGCTCTTCACTTATTGTACCTTTAGGATTATACTTTTTTACGGTATATCTCGATTTCATTTTTTCTAAAAAGCTCATAATTTTTATACTATATTTTTTATAGTTGCAAAATTAATGTATGTTTGATATATTTGCAATAACGGTCTAAAATGATAGTATGAAAAAAATGTATTCCATAGATAATAAAGAATATCCGTGCTGTACAACAGTTACAATGAGATTTATCGGCGGAAAATGGAAAGCGGTCATTTTGTTTTATCTGATTGATGGAGCAAAAAGATACAACGAGCTAAGAAAATTAATTCCCACAATTACAGAAAGAACGTTAAGTTTACAGTTGAAACAGCTTGAAGAAGATCATATTATCGACAGAAAAGTGTACACAGAAAAGCCGCCTTTAATGGTAGAATACACCTTAACGGATTTCGGGAAAACGTTGCTTCCTCTTTTAAAAGAAATTGCAAAATGGGGTGAAAGTGCGGTTGTTTCTTCTGAAAAAGTAAAAATTGTTTAAAACAAAAAATCAGGAAAATTATTCCTGATTCTGTATTTCCGTAGTTTCTTCCTTATTCGGTTCAAAAAAACTGAAACTTACATTTCCGTATTTTCGGGTATCGATTAAATTCGGATGATCAAATTTCATTCGGCTTTGGTGTTCTATCACTAGAATTCCGTTTTCCTTCAGGTATTTATTGTTTAAAACCAGAGAAATAATTTCCTGATACTTTTTTTCTTCCATTTCGAAAGGAGCATCGGAAAAAACGATTTCAAAAGATTTTTTATTTCTGAATTTCTTCAGCCAGTCGAAAACATCACCCCGCTGAACATTCACCTGCAGACTGAATCCAAGTTCAGAAGCGGTAGAATTAAGAAAAGACGTATGTTTCGGATTCATTTCTACGGACGTAATATCCTGACATCCTCTTGAAGCAAATTCAAACGAAATAGAACCGATTCCCGCAAAAAGATCCAGCACGGAAACCGACTGCATATCGTAGGTGTTTTCCAGAATACTGAAAAGTGCTTCTTTGGCAAAATCCGTAGTCGGTCTTACATCAAAATTCTTCGGAGCGGCGATTTTTTTGGCTTTCCATTTGCCGGATATGATTCTGTACATAATTGATAGGTTTTAGATTGTAGGTAAAAGATTGCAGATAAACTAAAACCTGCTATCTGATCTTCTGCAACCTAATTTAATATAAAATTTTTAGAAGGAATATTATCAAATACAATTTTCAGATTCTTTACGAATTTCTGAAGTTCTGAAATAAACGTTTCATTTTCAGTAGTTTCTCCGTACGCGTAGAAATTGGTCTCATTGATTCCGAAACCGATTTTGCTTAACGTAAACATCACGAAATAAAGAAAATCTACTTCAGAATTAACGTCCAGATTGTTGTATAAAATAATTTTTTTGTTGTCTATCGCGAAAAACTCACATTGGTTATGATACAGGTTAATGTGAATTTCTTTGCTGTTTTTGTTACTGATAGAATTTAAAAACTTTTCACCGGAAAAATTAAACTGAACAGGCAGCGCGAGTTCTTTAATCTTTTTGTAAAAATGCTTCGGAAATGTATAATAAAACTGAATTTTAAACTTTTCGTTAATCGAAAGCATCAGTTCTTCTTTCTCTTTATCCACAGGAGCGTTGAAGGCGATAAGATCGAATCCTGCTTCATGCTCCGAAAAACCTTCCGGCATCAACGTGAAATGATTGAGTGCGGAAATCACATGGATCTCATCAAATCTCTGCAGAAGAAGCACTTTATCCAGCATATCCGAAATAAAGTTTTCCGGAGATTCTTCATCTACGAAATACGATTTCTCTTCCACAATGCTCTTATTTTTAGCAATCTGGTAGATTAATCCGTCTTTGGTAAAAAGTAAATTAAGTATATTCATAATTTGATTCCTGCAAATTTAGTGAAATTCTACCATTACCGCACCCGATTGATGATGAAGTATTTCCTTATTATAAAAATCCACATTCGTCTGGCTTTCCAGCGTATCAAATACCATTTTTTGCAAAACTCCGTCTCCGATTCCGTGTACGATTTCCAGCCTTTTCAGATTGTGTTTTCTGCAAAAGTTGATGGTTTCCACCAATCTTTCTTTTTGGATGAAAAGTCTTTCAAAACTGGTGTAATCATTTGGATTTTTAACTAAATTATGAAAATGCAGATCAAGAACCAAATGATTTTTCTGATGTGCTTTGGAAATTACCTTTTTCGGCTCCGCTTTTTTTATAATGGGTGTATTTTCATAAAAATCCGAAATTTTCGGAACCAGTTTCTCCTTCGGATATTGATGCGTAAAACCGTATTCATCTTTAAAAACCACGATATTTCCTTTCACGGAAGTTACCACCCCGCTCAAATCTTCATCTACTACAGAAACTTTATCGCCTATTTTCATAGTACTGTCATTGCGAGGAACGAAGCAATCTCTTATTATTCTTAACTCCTCAATTTTTTTCTTAATGGTTTAAAAATTATTTTAAAACTTCGGTCCCAATTCAATAACCTCCAAATCCTTTATTTCCGTATCATCGATTACAAAACGCATCATTGTCCGCATTTTATGCCATCCCTGTTTTCCGCACGCTCCGGGATTCAGGTGAAGAAGATTGTTTTTTTCATCAAACATTGCCTTCAAAATGTGCGAATGTCCCGAAATAAACAGTTTCGGAGCTTTTTCAGTAATCTCCTGCTTTGCCAACGGTGTATATTTTCCCGGATAACCGCCGATGTGGATCATGAGAACTTCTACATTTTCGCATCTAAAACGACTCACTTCCGGAAATTCAGAACGGATTTTCGCATTGTCGATATTTCCGTAGACCCCTTTCAGCGGTTTTATCTTTTCAAGCTGCTCAATTACATCCATACTTCCGAAATCTCCGCCATGCCAGATTTCATCCGCCTGACCTGCATATTCTAAAATACGGTCGTCGATATAAGAATGAGAGTCGGAAAGGAGTAGGATTTTCGTCATTATTTAAAATTCTCTGCAAAGATAAGATTTGAAATTATTTTTTCTGAAGATTTACAAACATCTTTAATGTTAATTGTTATTATTTGAGGCTTGTAATGACATTCATTAATATAAACTTGTTTAAGCTTTTTTTACCACAAAAGATGCAAAAGATTTTAACACTTTAGTTTTTTAAGTTTACTACTTAAATGAAAAAAAAGAGTACATAAGTTAAAAAAATCAAAGATTTTCTTTTTGCAGGATTTTAAAATTAGTTTAAACCAACTTATAATTTTAGTTTCAGAACTGTCATTCAGAATGAAATTTTGCGAAGCATTATGGAATGAAGAATCTTTTGCAGATAAGTCCTTTTTAAATTTCAGTATTTTGTTTCGAAGAATCAATACAAAGTAATAATTAAAGCTTTAAATAAAAGTTTAGTTCATCTTTTGTAGCTTTTGCGGTTAAACAAAAGTTTAAACAGACTTTTTGTTATTGGATATAATATGAAAAGTTTAAACAGCTTTATTTACTACATTTGAAAAAAATTAAAAATGAAGCAGAAACTTTCTTTTTTCCTTCTTCTTTTATCGGTTGGGATTGCGAATGCGCAGGTTGAAGAGAAAAAGCTGGATGAATTGGTCCAGAACACTTTGAAAACTTTCGACGTTCCGGGAATTTCGGTTGGTGTGATTAAAGACGGAAAAGTAATTTATTCCAAAGGTTTTGGGGTACGTTCTTTAAATTCCAAACAACCGATGGACGATACTACATTGGTCGGAATCGCCTCCAATTCCAAAGGTTTTACCTGTACAGCACTTGCCATTTTAGCAGACGAAGGAAAACTGAACTGGGACGATAAAGTTTCAAAATACATTCCTGAATTTCAGATGTACGATTCGTATGTTTCGCAGAATGTTACCATTAAAGATTTGGTAACACACAGAGCAGGATTAGGTTTGGGACAGGGGGATTTAATGTTCTTTCCGGAAGGCGGAAATCTAACGGTAAACGATATCGTTCACAATGTAAGATATTTAAAGCCTGAAAATCCTTTCAGAACAACTTTAGACTACAATAACATCATGTTTATCGTAGCCGGAGAAGTAATCCACAGAGTTTCGGGTTTAAGCTGGGCAGAATTTATCGAACAGCGCATTATGAAACCTGTAGGAATGACTTCAAGTTTCGGAAGTTATAACAGAGCCAAAGCTGTTGCGAACAAAATTGATGCTCATGCACCGGTAGACGGAAAAGCCATCGCTGTTCCTCACGACTGGAACGAAACAGCCAACGCAGCCGGAGGAATTATGAGTAATATTAAAGACATGACGACTTGGGCAGAATTCCTGTTGAATAATTTCACAACGAAAGACGGTAAAAAATTAGTTTCAGATAAAAACGTTCAGCAGTTGTGGAGTTTACAGATTCCGAGTGGAGTGGCGGCGAAAAATCCTTATGATACCAGTTTCTACGGATACGGAATGGGCTGGTTTTTAAGCGATGTGAAAGGTCACAAACAAATTCAGCATACAGGAGGACTTATCGGGACGGTAACGCAGTTTACGTTGATTCCGGATATGAAGCTGGGAATTGTTGTCTTAACGAATCAGCAATCGGGAGCGGCTTTCAACACGATTACCAATACCGTGAAAGATTCTTATCTGGGAATTGCAGACCGCAACTGGCTGAAAACCTACGGCGACCGGATGAAAAAAATGGAGGAAAGTTTTGATAAGCAGAAAAAAGAGGCTTTTGCAAAATCTGAAACATTTAAAAAAGATAAAAATTTACAGCCAAAACCGGAGCAGTTTGTAGGAATGTACAACGATCAGTGGTTTGGTGATGTGGAAATTGCGCAGCAGGGAAATACCTACAGAATCTCATGCAAAAGTTCTCCACGTCTGAAAGGTGAACTTCTTCCGTATTCCAACAATTCTTTAATCATTAAATGGGACGACAGAAGCTACGATGCCGATGCGTATATTATTTTTGATTATGATGAAACAGGAAAAGCTCAATCCGCAAAATTAAAACCAATTTCAGATGTTACAGATTTCAGTTTTGATTTTGATGATCTGGATCTGAGAAGAAAATAATTCAGGAAAAATCATTCAATATGATTATCAATAGGGACGGGCTTTTGCCCGTTTTTTTGTTTTAGAGGGTAGCAAAAGGCTTTAACCAAAATTATTGATTAAGTTTATTTAGGCTTTTTTATAAAGGTTCAAAAAGTTTTTTAACACATAAGTCACAGAAGATATTCTTAAACCCTTGAAAATATTCAGAACATATTAGAAAAAAATCAAAGATTTTTTTAAAACTAAAGTGTTCTAAAATATTCGCAAACCTTATCTTTTATCTTATGTGACTTAAGTGTTAAAAAGCGTGTGACTATATACTCATCGAACCCTCAATTTAAGGTTAAATTTGAAATTAATTAAATTGGAATATTAAACCAAAAATTCACCATTCATAAATTCACTTATCTACATTCTAAAACCACCCCGTCAAAAATTCTTTCGAATTTTCGCCACCCCTCCAAAGGAGGGGAATTTTTACAGACGATTTATTTAATCTTGCCCGGATCGTAGAAAAACAGCAGTTTCTTTTTGGCTCCGTCGAATTCCGACCACGAATTGCAGTCGATCTCGAAACCGGCAACACCGCAGGTTGGAAAATGGAAAATATCTTCGGAAATGGAATTCGCAAAATTGGAAATTCCGTTGTTGTGAGAGAAGAAGGCAACCGATTCGTGGCTGTCGTCCAGATCGTAGATTACGGATTCGAAATTGCTTTCGGAAGGATTATAAAGTTTCTCATTCGTATTAATGCTGATTTGGTAAGTCTGGTTGAAAATTTTGCACGTATTCAGTGCGCGTACTGCGGGGCTCGATACAAAGTAATCGATCGCTACGTTATTGTTTTTCATGAATCGGGACATATGCATTGCTTCTTCTAAACCCTTGTCTGCCAAAGGTCTGTCAAAGTCTTCCGTTTCTTCCGGCCAGTCGCTTTTCGCATGTCTTACGAGGATGAGTTTCTTCATAATTTTGTTTTTGAAGAATTAAAATTATAAAAAAATTAGCGGATTAAAACATTGATTTATAAAAAAAACTGTGTTTGGAATAAAATCATTAAAATTTACTAAATTTGCAAACCTATGGGACAAATCCTTGCAATAGACTACGGAAAGGCTCGTTGTGGCATCGCTGCGACGGATGATATGCAGATTATTGCGAGCGGTCTGGAGACGGTGCAGACTTCATTAATTATTGATTTTCTGACGAAATATTTCGGTGAAAATCGGGTAGATGAAGTGGTAATCGGTCTTCCAACAGATTTAAAGGGGAATATATCTGAAGTGGAAACAGATATTTTAAAATTCATTGAAGTTTTTCAGAAAGAATTTCCGATGATAAAAGTACACCGCTTCGACGAGAGATTTACCTCCAAAATGGCTTCGTTTTTTATTTCCCAAAGCGGAAAAAATAAAAAGAAAAGACAGGAAAAAGGATTAATAGATAAAGTAAGCGCAACCATCATATTGCAGAATTTTTTAGAACAAAGAACAAGATGATTTTACCGATAAGAGCCTTTGGTGACCCAGTTTTAAGAAAAGTAGGGAAGGATATAGACAAAGATTATCCCGAACTACAGGAATTGATAGGCAACATGTTCGAAACCATGTACAGCGCCAACGGAATTGGTTTGGCTGCTCCACAGATCGGACTGGATATCCGTCTTTTTGTGATCGACGTAAGTCCTTTGGCAGAAGATGAAGATTATGAGTATATTAAGGATGAACTGGCAGAATTCAAGAAAGTATTTATTAATGCCAGAATTCTTGAAGAATCCGGCGAAGAGTGGAAATTCAACGAGGGATGTCTTTCTATTCCGGATGTAAGAGAAGATGTAAAAAGAAAAGGAACCATCGTGATCGAATATTATGACGAAAATTTTGTAAAACATACAGAAACTTTTTCCGATATTAGAGCCCGCGTAATTCAGCATGAGTACGATCACATAGAAGGAATTTTGTTTACAGACCATTTAAGCGCCTTGAAGAAGAAGCTTGTAAAAGGGAAACTGTCTAAAATTACTCAGGGTGATGTAAGCATCAGTTACAAGATGAGATTTCCAAAATAAAGTTTGAATTAAAATAAAAAAAATATTAAATAGCAAAAGGCGGAATGCCGATTGCAGAATTTACAAAAAATAAAATTATGCTGTTAGAAAAAATAATTTCAATTTCAGGAAAACCAGGACTTTTCAAATTAGTTTCACAATTAAGAAACGGATTTATTATTGAAGACGTTACCACGAAGAAAAAAGTAAGCATTGGAAACTCCAGTCAGGTAAGTTTGTTGGATAACATCGCGATGTTTACCTTTGATAAAGAAGTTCCGTTGTTCGAAGTTTTTGAAAATATTGCTAAAAACTACGATTACAAAGAAGCGATCCACCATAAAGCAACAGATGCTGAACTGAAAGAATTCATGACGGCTTCTCTTCCTAACTACGATACCGAAAGAGTATACGCTTCAGACATCAAAAAACTGGCGCAGTGGTACAACATCCTTCAGAAAGCAGGATACATTACGCCGGAAAGCTTCGTAAAAGCAGAGCCTGAAACTTTAGAAGGTGAAGCAGCAACGGAAGAAGTAAACGTAGAAAAAGAAGCGACTAAAAAAGCGCCAAAAGCAGAAAAACCTGCAGCTCCAAAAGTAAAAGCAACTTCTGCCGCAAAATCTGCTCCTAAAAGCACCCACAGAAAGCAAGGATAATTCATTTACTTGAATTTAAATAGGTAATGTACTGAAAAATAGTTGGTGAAATTCAGGATATATTTTAATAAATTATGCACGTTAATCCGAAGAGGACAAAAGCACTGGTGGAGATC
>NZ_QEHP01000058.1:0-22235 GCF_003094695.1 Chryseobacterium sp. HMWF035
AGGTTATACCGCAATACAAATAGTATTACATGAAATAAAACAAGGAATTAAAGATAAAGAAGGGAAATTTTTTTATGTAAATCATCTTATTGATTCATCAGAACAGGCTTATTATAATTCACTTTCAAGACCTTTAAATTTCGAAGAGGTTAAAATTTTTATAGAGCATACAGAAAGACCATTACAAACTAATATAATTATGGAACAGTTTAATTTTGGAGAAGGTTCAACATTTAGTGGAAATCAGTTTGGAGGAAGCAACAACACTCAAACAAACAATTTTAACTCATATGCAACAAATCCAGACGTTTTAAAAGCAGAAGAAATTTTAAAAGAATTTCAGCAATTACAAGTGGAAAATGAAGAGTGGAAAAACATTTTTACTGAGGGAATGAAAGATTTGATTGAATTAAAAGAAGCTGAAACAGAGGTTACAATACAGGAATCTAAAACGACATTAAGAAAATGGCATGATACAGTATTTGATTTAGGAAAAAGACTTAATGATTGGAAAAATATTACTTTTTTAGGTGTAGACTTTGTAGAAAAAACACCAAAACTATTAAATCTGTTACACCATGTAAGTCAAATTCTAAATTAATTTGTTTTAAAATATAGGCTAAGTTGATGAAATTTAGCCTTTTTTATTTATAATATTACTCCCAATATTAATTTTTCAAAAATTTTCAAATTTTATTCATCTGAAAATCAGTAGTTTAAATTACAATGTTAACTAAATGTTAACTCAATGTGAAATTATTGTAAATTATTTTATATATCTTTGGTAAAGAAATAGTAAATAAGTTTAATATAACATTTAAAACCAAAGAGTTATGAAAAATAAAATTCAGATATTTATTGCATCCTTATTTATATTTGGAATTGCAGTTTTTACATCAAATACAAAAGCACAGGTCAAAAACAGTAATTTAATTCAGGAAATCAAGCTTAATAAAAATGATGCTTTTACAGATATTAGAAAAGAGTTGTTGAATAATTTTGACTTTACCAATTATGAGTACAAACATGGCGTTGTGAATTCAGAAGTAAAATTTAATATCACAGAAAGCGGAAAAATTGTTAATGTTCATTCAACAGGTGATTGTAAGAATGTAAGTAAAGAAATCGAAAATGTACTGACCAATTTAAAGGTGAAGCAGAAAAAGCTAAACCAAGATCAAAATACCATTGCTTATACTTATGTAATGCCAGTTACCGTACAGATAGACAACAGATAACATTCATAAAATCTTTTATACTGAGCCATACAATTTCTGTATGGCTTTTTTATTTTAGGTGTAAATAATGAAAATTTTAAATATAAAGTTGTAATAACTACGAAAAATATTCGTTATAAATTTGAATCAGCAAAATTAAAACAATATGAAAAATTTGAAGAAGCTAAGCAAGACAGATCTGAAATCAGTATACGGCGGACAGCCGAAACAATACTGCGTTTTCTGCGTAAGAATCAACAAGCTTGTTTGCAGTGAAGCTCAGATCTCACAATGTCCTTAACAAATTCAGACCGCTTTTTAGAAGGCGGTTTTTTTATACTTCAAAAATTTTTAACACGAAGTTCGCAAAAGTTATTTTGAAATCATTGAAAATATTTTTTGTTCGCAACGGTACTTCGGCAAACTCAGCATAAACTATTCACTCAGCAAATGATAGCTGAGTCTATTGATTTTTTTTAATCGAGCAATTTTTGTTCTTCAAAAGACTTGTAAAATGAACGTTCTTAAGATAGCGTTCCTACGGAACGCCGAACATCTTGCGATAAGATTTCTAAAAAGATAAATTCCATAGAATTTTCTACCTTTTTGTTTTAACAGCTTTAGCAAATAATCCCTGAGCAAATCTAAACTTTTTATTTCCCACTTCTCAAACAGACGGTAAAAATTTATACATTTGATCGTATAATAAAAACTGTTGTGAATCCTATTTTAGATGTCGTTCTGCGTTCGCTCTGTGTTTATCTTTTCATGGTGATCGGAATCCGTGTTTTCGGGAAAAATCAGCTTTCGCAGCTTAACGCAGGAGACGTTGTTCTGCTGCTCCTGATTTCCAATGCTGTTCAGAATGCCATGGTAGGACAGGACACCTCGCTTCAGGGAGGCTTAATTGCTGCTCTGGTTCTTTTTGCGGCTAATTTTACCTTAAAAAGATTCATGTTCAGAAGTCCTGCTTTTAAAAGCTTCATGGAAGAAGATCCCGTTATCCTTATTAAAGATGGAATAGTAGACGAAAAAGCGCTAAACAAAGTAAAAATAACTTCCGATGAACTGGAAGAAGCAGTGAGAGAACACGGTGTCGGAGGTTTCGATGAGGTAAGACTTGCTGTACTGGAAGTGGATGGAAACATCAGTGTGGTTTCTGAGGATAACAAAAGTAAACAGACCCATTATTCCAGAATTAAAAGAAAAAACAAACGAAAATATCATTAGCCATGAACTACGAGCTTAGAGAGATGCTTCCGAAAGATGAAGCCAGAGTTTTAGAAATTTTCAGACAGGGAATCGAAGGCGGAAAATCAACCTTCGAAACAACCGTTCCGACTGCCGAAGCATGGAATATGGATTATTATAATGACTGCCGCTGGGTTTTGGAAAATGAAAACAACGAAGTTGTTGGCTGGTGCGCCCTGAAACCCGTAAGCAAAAGAGAAAGCTACAAAGGCGTTGCTGAAGTAAGTGTGTATTTCGATAATGATTATCAGGGAAAAGGATTAGGCTCTGTTTTACTAAAAAAGATGATTCTCGACAGCGAAGACCACGGCTTCTGGACATTGCAGGTGAACATATTTCCCGAAAACGAAGGCGCTCTGAAAGCACATCAGAATAACGGCTTCAGGATTGTGGGAACAAGAAGGAAAATAGGAAAACTTAATGGTGAGTGGAAAGATGTTATTATGCTTGAAAGAAGAAGTGAGACTGTTTTTTAACATAAAAAATACTAAAGTTTCTTAAATGTTCACATAAAAGCAATGATAAATAATTATTGGCATTCAGATTGTAATTTTTCATGATGTAATTTGAAAAATATATATTTATGAAGATGCTGACTAAAATTTTGGGACTATTCCTGATTGTTTTTTCTTTCGCGTACTATAATGCCGCACCTCTGCAAAGAGGTCATGGACGAGGGCACGGACACGGACATGGTCCTAAAAAACATTATTACCATGGTCCGCACAGACCCCATTACAGAACAGTGGTGTATCACAGACCTCCGAAACGTTATTATAAGAAACATTATTACAGACCTGTAAGACGGACGTATTATGCTCCAAGACCGCAGAGAGTCTATCACAGCAGACCTGTTGTTATTGTTAATTTATAAAAGATATAAGCATTGAAAACTTTCACTGCTTTTTTATTTTACAGATGTTAAGATTTAGCAAATCGTTCATTCTCTTACACATTTGATTTTTGAAAGCAAATCTATTAAAAAAGAGTTTTAATAATATACATAAAAAAGGCTGTAACGAAAGTGATACAGCCTTTTCTTTTATTAAATCTCAACCTAAATCTAAATCTAAATCTAAACCTTTTAAAGCCTCGATTTCTTAGGATTCAGAAAAGTATTGAAAATCATGACTTCCTGTCCGAATTTTGCTTCAATTCTTTCTGCGATATTCTCCATTTCGCTTCTAATGAAATCTTCCCTAAGTTCATCATTGTCAAAAATCAGAAGAAGATTGTAGTTTTTTCCTTCTTCAATATAGTCGCTGTGTACTTCAGATAGGATATATTGATTAACGTCCATCAGATTTTCCGTCATTAAAACCAGGGTCTCATCCATATAATTTTCCCATTTTTCAAGATTATTTTTTGTGCAATGGAAAGTTATACTTAATATGCTCATATTTTATGAATTTTTAAGATTCTGTAGATAAATTTTACGGCAAAAATCGGCAAATTTTTCGTAAATTAGCCCGTTAATAAAAATACAAAAAAAATAATTTTCAGACGTATAGCTAAGGGTCTGACTATCATTATAATAAAATTGTTTATGCAAAAAGAAGGAGAAAGACTGATTCCTATCAACATTGTTGATGAAATGAAGTCATCTTATATCGATTATTCGATGTCGGTTATCGTTTCGAGAGCGTTACCTGATGTAAGAGATGGCTTGAAACCCGTTCATAGAAGAGTACTTTACGGTATGTATGGATTAGGGGTTTTTTCTAATCGAAAGTATTTAAAATCTGCGAGAATTGTTGGAGACGTTTTAGGTAAATATCACCCGCACGGAGACTCCTCTGTATATGATGCAATGGTAAGAATGGCCCAGGACTGGAGCTTGCGTTATCCGCAGGTAGACGGACAGGGTAATTTCGGTTCCATGGACGGAGATCCGCCTGCAGCAATGCGTTATACAGAAGCAAGACTGAAAAAAATCTCTGATGAGGTGCTTTCGGATCTGGACAAGGAAACGGTAGATTTTCAGAACAACTTCGACGACAGTTTACAGGAACCAACAGTTTTACCTTCAAAAATTCCGAATCTTTTAGTTAACGGAACTTCCGGTATCGCGGTAGGGATGGCAACCAATATGGCTCCGCACAATTTGTCCGAGTCTGTAGATGCAATCTGCGCTTATATTGACAACAGAGAAATTACGATCGATGAATTAATGCAGCACATCATTGCTCCGGATTTTCCTACAGGTGGAATTATCTATGGGTACGACGGAGTGAGAGATGCGTTCCATACAGGTCGTGGCAGAGTAGTTCTGAGAGCAAAAGTAGCTTTTGAAGAAATCGGAAACAGAAATGCAATTATTGTAAACGAAGTACCTTATCAGGTGAACAAAGCGGAGATGATTGCAAGAACTGCGGAACTGGTAAAAGAAGAGAAAATTCCGGGAATTTATGAAATCAGAGACGAGTCAGACAGAAGAGGTCTTCGTATTGTTTATGAACTGAAAAATGATGCGATTCCGAATGTTGTCCTGAACTTACTTTATAAATATACATCACTTCAAACCTCTTTCAGTGTAAACAATATTGCATTGGTTCACGGAAGACCCGAGCAGCTCAACTTAAAAGACATCATCCATCATTTCGTAGAGCACAGACATGAAGTAATCGTAAGAAGAACCCAGTTTGAGCTTAGAAAAGCTAAAGAAAGAGCGCACATTCTTGAAGGTTTCATGAAGGTGATCGGTTCTCAGGATTCTTTAGATAAAGCGATTTCAATCATCCGTCACTCTGCCAATCCGCAGGCTGCAAAAGAAGGATTGATCGAAGCTTTCGAGCTTTCTGAAATTCAGGCTCAGGCAATTCTTGATTTACGTCTTGCCCGTTTAACAGGAATGGAGCTTGACAAGATCCGTGATGAATATGATGCAATCATGAAAGAAATTGCAGATTTGGAAGATATTCTGGCAAACGAACCAAGAAGATTCCAGATCATCAAGGATGAATTAACTGAAGTAAAAGAAAAATACGGCGACGAAAGAAGAACCGAAATTGATTATTCAGGAGGAGAAATGTCTATCGAAGATATTATTCCGAACGAATCTGTGGTTCTTACCATTTCCCACGCAGGATATATTAAAAGAACTTCATTATCAGAATACAAAATCCAGAGCAGAGGCGGTGTAGGAAATAAAGCCGCAACTACAAGAGATGCAGATTTCCTTGAATATATTGTTTCGGCAACCAACCACCAATATATGCTGTTCTTTACAGAAAAAGGAAGATGTTACTGGTTAAGAGTATTTGAAATTCCGGAAGGCTCCAAAACAGCAAAAGGAAGAGCGGTACAGAACTTAATTAACATTGAACCGGACGATAAGATCAAAGCTTACATCAGAACCAACAACTTAAAAGATTCTGAATATGTAAACCAGATGAGCGTTGTGATGGTAACGAAAAACGGAACCATTAAGAAAACTTCGCTGGAAGCATATTCAAGACCTAGAGTAAACGGGGTAAATGCTATTGAGATCAGAGATAATGACCAGTTGTTAGGTGCTTATTTAACGAACGGTACTTCGCAGATCATGATTGCTACGAAAAACGGTAAATGTATCCGTTTCCCAGAAGAAAAAGTAAGAGAAGTAGGAAGAGGATCTATCGGAGTTCGTGGTATTGCAATGGAAGAAGACGATGAAGCAATCGGTATGATTGTTGTAAATGATGTGGAGAAAGAAACAGTACTTGTGGTATCCGAAAAAGGATACGGTAAGAGAACAGCCGTAGAAGATTACAGAATTACCAACAGAGGAGGAAAAGGAGTTATCACGCTGAATATCACTGAAAAGACAGGAAATCTTATTGCCATTCAGAATGTAACGGATGAAGACGGATTAATGATCATTAACAAATCGGGAGTTGCCATCAGAATGGGAATGGACGAAATGAGAGTGATGGGTAGAAATACACAGGGCGTAAGACTGATCAATCTTAAAAAGAATGACGAAATTGCTGCGATTGCAAAAGTAGAAATGGACAAAGAAGTAGAAGAAGAATCTGAAGAAAATGAGGAAGGGGTTGTAGGAACGCTATTTGATAACCAGGAAGACAATACAGATGCTCCTCAAGCTGAAAATGAAAATCCGGCAGAGGAAACTGAGAATTCTGATTCGGAAGAATAATTAATATTGTACAATTAATATAAAATAGTGATTATGAAAAAGCTAATTTTAGGGATAGCTATCGTGGCATCTGCTTTTGTTTTTGGACAAAAAGAAGATACTAACGCTAAACTTCAGGAAGCTAATAAAGTTGCAATGGATGCTTATAATGCAAAAAACTATGCAGCGGCAGCGCCTAAGTTTATGGAAGTTTACAACTTGTTGAAAGCTAACGGACAGGACAATAAAGTATATATGTATTACTCAGGATTGAATTATGCGTTAGCAAACGATATTCCTCAGGCTACAAAAATATATACAGATTTGATCAGTTCCGGTTATACAGGTGTTGAAACCACTTATACGGCAAAAGACAACAAAACAGGTCAGGTTGCCAGTTATGATAAAAATACCTGGGAATTATTAAAGAAAACATCATCAAAAGACTATTCAGATTTTAAAACGGAACAGTCTCCAAGTGTTGAGCAGGATTTATATGAAACTTTAGCGACTTTATTAATCAATGCAAAGAAAAACGACGAAGCTTTAGCGTTAATTGAAAAAGGACTGGCTAAATTTCCGAACAGCTCAAAACTGAAAGAATATCAGGGAAGTGCACTGTATGCATCAGGAAATACAGAAAAGTTCATGGCAAATTTAAAGGAACAATTGGCTAAAAACCCTAATGATGCGACCAACTGGTACAATTTAGGAGTTCTTCAGGCAAAAGATCCTGCAATGTCAACAGAAGCCATCGCATCTTTCCAGAAAGCAATCGAGTTAAAGCCTGATTTTGCTAATGCATATCAGAACTTAGTATACACTGTAATCGGAGACGATGAAAAAGCTGTATCTGAGATCAATGCATTAAGAAAGACAAAACCGGACGATGCTACAAAATTAATTGAAGCAAGAAAAGAAAGGTTTACAAAAGCAATTCCTTACGGGGAAAAATGGCTTCAGGCATTACCAAACGATATTACAGCTGTTCAGGTAATGAAGGATGTGTATAATACATCTAAAAATACAGCCAAGTATAATGAAATGAAAGCTAAAGAAGCTGAATTGGCAGCAAAACAGCCTGCAAAATAATTTCAGATACTTTCATTTAAATATAAACCGGAACATTTTTGTTTCGGTTTTTTTTATTCAGTAGAAACAGACATTTTCTTGCTTTAGTAATGTAATATTAGATATCTGTCACTCTGAAAGAAGCGAAGCGTATTGAAGAATCTGTTTCTATTGCCCAAATTCATTCTTCAAAAAAAATGGGCTTTGCATTAAAATAATTTTAGTTTCCAAATATTCATCATCCAATTTGGCTTAGCCAAAACTGTCTATTTAGTATTAAATTTCTATTATTCATAAAGAAGCATCTGTAGTGAAAAATCTATTTTTTATTGTTGAAATTCTTCCTTCGTCAGAATGGCAAACATGATCTATTTTCCTGTAAAAATATCCTCAGTCAATCTGCGCAAATCTCAAAAATCTGCGGGAGGAAAAAGAACTTCATTATGTATTGATTATCTAATTTGGTTTAAAAAACTTTGCGTTAAATAATTTCAAGCATCAAAAAAGCTATCATTCAAACCAAAATTCCCAAGATTTATCATCAAAAATCAATGTTAAAATTCTCTGCAATTCCGTATCTTTGAGAAAAATTTTTACAAAAATGATTGAGTGGAAAACCGCCAAAGAATACGAAGATATTACGTACAAAAAATGTAATGGGGTAGCGAGAATTGCTTTCAACAGACCGGAAGTTCGTAACGCTTTCAGACCAAAAACAACCTCAGAATTATACGATGCTTTTTATGACGCTTATGAAGACCCGAAAATTGGTGTTGTCCTGCTTTCAGGAGAAGGACCAAGTCCGAAAGACGGAGGCTGGGCATTTTGCAGTGGTGGAGATCAGAAAGCAAGAGGACACCAAGGATATGTAGGAGAAGACGGAAGACACCGTTTAAATATTCTTGAAGTTCAGCGTCTCATCCGTTTTATGCCAAAAGTCGTAATCGCGGTAGTTCCGGGTTGGGCTGTTGGTGGAGGACACTCTCTTCATGTGGTTTGTGATCTTACTTTAGCGAGTGAAGAACACGCAATTTTCAAACAAACTGATGCCGATGTTACCAGTTTCGACGGTGGTTACGGATCTGCTTATCTTGCAAAAATGGTAGGACAGAAAAAAGCCCGTGAAATTTTCTTTTTAGGAAGAAATTATTCCGCTCAGGAAGCTTTCGAAATGGGAATGGTAAATAAAGTGGTTCCTCATGCAGAACTGGAAGATACAGCCTATGAATGGGCACAGGAAATTCTTGCAAAATCTCCTACTTCCATCAGAATGCTGAAATTCGCCATGAACCTTACAGACGACGGAATGGTTGGGCAGCAGGTTTTTGCAGGTGAAGCAACACGTTTAGCATACATGACAGAAGAAGCAAAAGAAGGAAGAAACGCATTCCTCGAAAAAAGAAAACCGAATTTCGGAGACGATCAGTGGATATCTTAATATAAGTAATTGGCAATGAGTAATGAGCAATATGAACATTATTTATTACCAATTATTCATTACTTATACATTATGAAAGATTGGATAAAAGCCGCAAGGCTTAGAACGTTGCCGCTGTCACTCAGCGGAATTATTATGGGAGCTTTCATTGCAAAATGGAGGCTTTATGGTGAAGGCGGAATCTGGGACTGGAGAATTTTTGCTTTGGCATTAGTCGTAACATTATTATACCAGATCCTTTCAAACTACGCCAATGATTACGGAGACGGAATAAAAGGAACCGATGCCAAAAGAGCGACAGAAGCAGAAGCAAGAGCAGTAGCCTCAGGAAAAATTACGGCAAAACAGATGAGAAATGCAGTTATTCTTTTCTCCGTTTTATCTTTTATAGCAACAGTAGCCCTTTTATATGTGGCGTTTATTCCCAATTATATGAATGAATTTTACATATTCATCGGTTTGGGAATCTTGAGCATTTTAGCGGCAATTGGTTATACGGTGGGTAAAAAGCCTTACGGATACATGGGATTGGGAGATATTTTTGTATTTATTTTCTTCGGTCTGGTTTCTGTCTGCGGAAGTTATTTCCTGTTTACCAAATCGTTTAGCTGGGATATGTTATTGCCCGGAACCGCAATCGGAATGATGAGCATGGCTGTTCTGAACCTTAACAATATGAGAGACATTGAAAGCGATAAACAATCAGGGAAAAACAGTTTTGCACTGAGAATCGGCTTCAAAAATGCAATGATTTATGAAATGATTCTTTTGCAGCTTCCTCTGATTTTAATTTTGTTGTTCTTAGGAGTCAATGGTTTTTTCCAGACTCAGAATTACAAAGTGTTTATTGTGATGATCTTAATGATTCCTTTAATGAAAATCAGAAGAAAGATTATGGCCGTAAAAAATCCGAGAGAACTGGATCCTTTCCTGAAACAGGTAGGAATCATGACGTTTATGATTGCAGCTCTTACCGCAGTAGGACTTAATCTGTTTGGTTAAAATAATAATATGACCGCTTTAAAAATTACATCCAGTTTATCCGTAGCAGCAGCATTCATTATAATTTACAGTTTAATTAATGAAATGCAGGATGGGGCGTCTTTCTCAGAGATTGCCTTTCTGCCATTTTTAATCCTGATTGCTGTTTTGGCAAACGCGGTTATGGCGGTGCTTTTTTTAGCAGGAAAAATAAAGCTGATAAAGGAATTCCTTATTATCCAGATTTTTATCTTGATGCTTACCGGCTTCATAATATTTCAGATTTTATTTAATTCAACAATTTCAGACTAAATCAAAATATAATTTTTAAATAAATTAAAATGAAAATACAATACTTAGGACAAAATTGCTTTTTGTTCACGTACAAAGACAAAACAATTTTATCAGATCCATTCTATAACTACAAAAAAGCAGAATCAGGATTCGATATTTCTGCACAGAAAATCGATTATATTTTATTGACTCACGCGCATGGAGATCACATTGCGGATGTAGAGGAAGTTTTACAGCATCATCCGGAAGCAACACTTATTGCAGTTCCCGAAATCTGCGGATATTTCAAAAATGCAAAAAATACAGACGATGTCAACTTAGGAGGATCGGCAAAAATCGATGATCTTAAAATTTCTATGGTTCCGGCTCATCACACAAGTTCGTTTCCGGACGGAAGCTATGGCGGCGTTCCTGTAGGTTATATTTTCAGACTTCCTGAAGGTAAAAACCTATATATGGCAGGAGATACCGGAGTAATGGCGGATATGGAGCTGTTTCCAAGGTTATACGGTAATTTAGACCTTTCCATCCTTCCGATCGGAAGTCACTACACAATGTGCCCGAGAAAGGCAGCATTTGCAGCATCAGAATTATTAAAAACTCCAAAAGTGATCGGATGTCATTTTGATACTTTCCCTGCTATTGAAATTAATCATGAAAGTGCATTAAAGCATTTTGAAGATAAAAGTGTAGAACTTGTTTTACCAAAACTGGGAGAGACGTTCGATTTTTAAATAAATGTTGGGAGGTAGTTTGAAAACAGGAATCAAAATGTTGAAGTATATAAAAACAAAAAAAGATAATTATCAAATTACCTCTCTTCAACTTAAACCAATAAAAAATGGCAAGCTACCTAAATCACACCGCTACGACCAATTACCTTTGCTGCGTTCCCACCCTGGAGGATTCTCAGGAGCTGGTTGTTTAGGACTTGCCGTTGCAAAGGTAGGAATATTTTGCAAAACTCAAAACTTTATTAAAGAAAATTAATTGAAAAAATTGGCTTGCAGAGGTAGTTTACTGAAATTCAGACCAATAATTTTTCAAAAATTTTCAAAAAAATTAGATATGACGAAGAGCCCTTCCACATTAGGAATTTTACTGTTTGGCGCTACGATGATTGTTTTTTTCGTGGTGTATTACTTCTTTTCAGGAGTTAATTATTTTGATATTTCATTGAAAGCCAATGCTTTCGTTTTGCCGATTCTGTATGCGGGAGCCGCATTCTGGTCGGTGAAATCGTACTGGAGCAACCACAAAACGGTGAGCTTCAAACAAGCATTCAATAGAGCTTTCGTTCCCATGTTTATCGGGGGAATTTTATCCATTTTCAGCATTTATGCTTTCTTAAATTTTGTGGATACAGATGCAAAAAAGCTGCTGAATTATCAGTATGTAACAAGACAGAAAGCGGAAATGGATAAAGAATATTATTCCGCAAGAAAAGTTTTAAAGCACCAGAAAGATATTGATGAACTGGATAAAAAGTACAAAGAAAGACTTCCAAGCTTCTCTCCGGAGGCAGTAAAAGGAAAAGATATGCTTACTGCAAGTCATTTTTCAGGATATTTTGCGGCAATTCTTATATTTTACGTAGTTTTGTCAGTGTTTTTCGGAGCGTTTTTCAGAACAAGAACAATCTATCAGGAAGAACAAAACCAAGAATAATTTTTTATTAAAATTAAATGAATTTATCTATAGTTATTCCGTTACTGAATGAGGAAGCCTCTCTGGAAGAGCTTTTTTCGAGGATTGATCGTGTTTGTAAATCAAACAGTTTATCTTATGAAATCTGGTTTGTGGACGATGGAAGTACGGATCTTTCGTGGAGCATTATTGAGAATCTGAAAGTACAGCATCCTCAGATCCACGGAATTAAATTTTCTAAAAATTACGGAAAATCTCAGGCGCTTCACGCTGCCTTTGAAAGAACAAACGGCGATGTCATCATCACCATGGATGCTGATTTACAGGATTTTCCTGAAGAAATCCCTGAACTTTACAATATGGTTGTTCAGGATAATTACGACATTGTTTCCGGCTGGAAAAAGAAGCGTTTCGATAATGTAATGACGAAAAACGTACCGTCGAAACTATTCAATGCTGCAGCTAGAAAAGTGTCCGGCGTTTATCTGCACGATTTCAACTGCGGACTGAAAGCTTACAAAAAGCAGGTCGTAAAATCCATTGATGTTTACGGAGATATGCACCGTTACATTCCTGTTCTGGCAGCTAATGCCGGATTCAGAAGAATTACGGAAAAAGAAGTACAGCATCAGGCGAGACCTTACGGAACTTCAAAATTCGGAACCGAAAGATTCATCAGAGGATTTCTGGATCTGGTAACGCTTTGGTTTGTAAGTCGTTTCGGGGGAAGGCCGATGCATTTCTTCGGAGCGGTGGGAACTTTAATGTTTATCGTAGGTTTTCTTTCTGCACTTTGGCTGGGAGTTTCGAAACTCATTGATGTAGCAAGAGGAATTTATGGTCATTTAATTACCAATAATCCGTGGTTTTTTATCGCTTTAACCATGATGATTATGGGAACCTTACTTTTCGTTGCAGGATTTTTAGGTGAAATGATTATCAGAACCAACAGAGAACATAAAAATTATAATATTGACGAAGTAATTTAACGGAAAAAACAATATATTTAATCATTAAATATGAATAAAAAACGTTGTTTGAACTGTGGTCATTCGGTTTCCGATGAGTATTGTGCTCATTGCGGACAGAAATCTGACACGGCAAGAATAACCCCGGTTTTATTCATTAAAAATGATGTTTTAGGCTCTATATGGCATGTAGAAGCAAGGTTTTTGAATACGTTGAAAGAAATTTTAATAAGACCCGGAATAACGGCAACCAACTACATTAGTGGAAAAAGAATAAGGTATTACAATTTTATTTCACTGCTGCTTATTCTTTTTGGGTTTAACGTTATTGCCTTTCATCTGTTTGTTAATACGGCTAAAATAGATCTACAGGCAGAAGATTCCAAAACCATAGATTTTTTTTCAAAATATTCCAAAGCAACCTTATTGTTTTTAATACCTGTTCTTGCCTGTAATGCATGGATTGTATTCAGAAAAATAAAGTTTAATCTTGCAGAGCATTTTGTAATTGCTACGGTGAGTTTAATAGGGATTCTTGTTTTTTTTCTTACCGATGATCTCATCAGTATCATGGGAACTTACAAGCCTCTTTCAGGAATTTCTGATGGTATTGACCGGGTTTTGGAAACTGCATTTGTTTTCTTTCCTGAATTTGCTTACATTAATGCATTCAGGAAAAATTATTCATGGGCAGGGCTTGCCTGGAGACTTCTTGTATTTTATATATTAGTTCTTTCAGAGATCCTTGCCGTGATGTTGTTTATTGAAAAATTCCTATAATTTAAAATGAAAAAAATATTTTTAATCATCATAATGGCTTCTGCGGTTTCCTGCGGAAAAGTTTCCCCAAAAGGAAATATTGAAAGGAAGGACGTAGATGTTTCAGAATTTGTAAACCTCGATCTGGAAGGAAAATTCCGTGTGTTTTATGCAAGAGGAAATAAAAATTTTATAGAAATTGAAACCTATCCGAATGTTGCCGATAATCTTGATGTGGATGTAAAAGATAAAACCTTAACCATCAGAGAAAAACGAGGAACAAAAGGAGTTGATTTTTATAATGTAACGATCTATTCAAAATACAATCTGGAAAAAGTAACCGCTTCAGATTCTGTAGAAATGAATATTTCGAGCGAAATTAAAACCGATAATTTTAAGCTGAATTTAAAAAATTATGCTACTTTTATGGGTTCGGTAAATACAAGAAGGGCAGAAGTGGAAATGATGAACCGAAGCAGAGCCAATTTTCTGGGGCAAACCAAAGATGCTGTCATTAAAGTATCTGATACAGCAAGTTTAATCGCTCCTTACTGGAAAATTGAAAACCTGAATATCGACTCTAAAAACGGAAATTACGCCGAAGTGAATGTAAAAGATTCATTAAAAGGACATATTCAGAATACGGCAAAATTTGTGTATTATAATGATCCGGTTAGGGTTTTTAAAATTGATAAAACGACTAGGGTAGAAAATAAGAAATTAGATTAAGAGAACGTATTGGAAGAGAAAAAAATATATGAGGCTGAGAGCTTTATTCATGTTGATTTCAGAGATCACGTGAGGCTTCGTCCTAAAATGTATTTTGAAGACTGTTTTAGGGAAAACAATCTAAATGCTCTTGTATTTGGATCTTTGTGTCATGCTATTGATGAATATTTTGATGAAAATTGCAGTGAAATTATAATTAATGCCGTAGGAAATTCATTAAAAATAGAATATAATGCAGGAATGTCTTTAGAAAAATCTCGCGATTTAACTAGAGCAGAATGTATTATGACTAAAATTGGCGCATGTAGCAATGAGAAGAAGCATTTGGAAGTAGGAGATGAATTTTGTCGGGTTGGAATGGCAATAATTAATACTGTCTCTGAAAAATGCGAACTCAAGACAATTTTCAGCAGACAAGAAGGTCATTTTATTTTTGAAAAAGGAAAAACAGTATCGAAGGAAATTATTAAAACGGGTAATTCTGAGGATTTTACAGCAATAAGCTTTGAGATCAGCAAAGAGATTTTTGGAGATTCTGTTTTTGAATTAAATGATTTGCAATTGAAATTAAATGCTTTGAAAGAAAGACTGCCAAATTTAAAAATTGAGACAAATAATTTATAAATAAGTGCTTATCATTTTGCATGAAATGAAGAATCTTTTATAAACAGATTTCTCCTTCGTCGAAATGACAAATGCTGAAACGATAAAACAAAGAAATTAAACCGGAACTTTACAAAAATTAGAAAATACAAATATGACAACATTAGAAAAAGCAAAACTTTGGTTGGGCGAAACATTTGATGAGGAAACAAGAAAGGCTGTTCAGGAATTAATCGACAGCAATTCGCCTGATCTGGAAGACTCTTTTTACAGAGAACTGGAGTTCGGAACAGGAGGAATGAGAGGAATTATGGGCGTTGGAACCAACCGTTTAAATAAATATACTTTAGGTCAGGCAACACAGGGACTTGCAAATTATATGCTGAAGCAGTTTCAGGGAGAAGAAATTAAAGTGGCAATTGCTTATGACGTAAGAAATAACTCAAAAGAATTTGGAAAACTGGTGGCTGATGTTTTAACGGCAAACGGAATCAAGGTATTGCTTTTCAAGGATCACAGACCGACTCCTGAATTGTCTTTTACCGTGAGAAATAAAAAATGTCACGGAGGAATTGTTTTAACGGCTTCCCACAATCCGCCGGAATACAACGGTTACAAAGTATACTGGAACGACGGGGCGCAGATTGTTCCGCCACATGATGAAGCAATCATCAATGAAGTCTATTCTGTAAAATTCGAAGAAATTAAATTCAACGGAAATGATGATTTAATCGAATGGATCGGGGAAGAGCAGGATGACGTTTACATTGATGCGTGCATTGAAAACTCTACCTATCAGAATGTTGGAAAAGAAAATTTAAACATCGTTTTCACATCCATTCACGGAACAACTTATACAACCGTTCCGAAAGCTTTGGAAAAAGCAGGTTTCAAAAAAATTGATCTTGTAAGAGAACAAATGATCCCAAGCGGAAATTTCCCGACGGTAGATTCTCCGAATCCCGAAGAACCAGCCGCTTTGGAAATGGCAATGGATCTGGCGAAAATTACCAATGCAGACATCGTGATCGGAACAGATCCGGATGGTGACAGACTGGGAATTGCGGTAAGAAATCTTGATGGTGAAATTGAATTGTTAAATGGAAACCAGACCAATACGATCCTTACCTACTATATTTTAAACGAATGGAGAAAGCAGGAAAGAATCACGGGAAAAGAATTCATCGGTTCTACCATTGTAACTTCAGATATTTTCTTTGATATTGCACAGAAATTCGGTGTTGACTGCAAAGTTGGATTAACCGGATTTAAATGGATCGGAAAAATGATCCGTGATTTCGAAGGCAAAGAAAAATTCGTTTGCGGGGGCGAAGAAAGTTTCGGATTTATGACGGGAGATTTCGTACGTGATAAAGATTCTTGCGGAAGTATTATTTTAGCCTGCGAAATTGCAGCGTGGTGTAAAGCCAACGGAAGAACAATGTACCAATACATGATCGAAATTTATCAGGAATTGGGAATGTATTATGAAGGATTGGTAAATCTGGTAAGAAAAGGAAGAGACGGAGCGGAAGAAATCCAGAATATGATGAAAAATTTCCGTGAAAATCCTCCAAAAGAATTGGCTGGTTCATTGGTTGAAGAGGTAAAAGACTTTAAAGAACAGACTAATTTTATCGTTTCAAAAGGTGAGAAGCAAGTAATGAACGATATTCCGAAATCGAATGTATTGATTTATTACACTCAGGACGGAACCAAAGTCTGCGTAAGACCTTCAGGAACAGAACCAAAGATTAAATTCTATATTTCTGTAAAAGATTCCATTACTTCTGAGGCAGATTTCAGAGATAAATTGAAGTCTTTAGAAGCAAAAATAGAAGAAGTAAGAAAGGATTTGAAATTAGATTAATTTCATTCGATCTTCATGATAAAAAGAAGTTTAGCGGCTTTTATTCTGTTGATTTTTATTTTTTCATGCAAAAAAGAAGCACCAAAAACTTCTGCAGGAAAGATAGAAAAAGACACCGTTTCAAAAGCAGAAACAAAAAAGGATTTGTTTAAGCCTATTGATACTGCCTGTTCTTCCAGAAATAAGACGGAAGATTACATTGCAGCGTTTCAGTGGTATCAGCAGAAAGCAGAAAAAGAAATTACTCAGAATTCACCTGAACAGAATGATAAATTATACGAAGATTATATCAGGATTCGTGAAAAATATACAGCTTGTTTAAGCGAAAGTCTGAGTAAGATCCTTGAAGAATATGTGAATTATTATGATTCCGAAAGCAACAGTTACAAGTTTCCTGAAAATATAAAGAAACTAATTGCCGAACTAAAGAAAGCTGATCTTGAATTTACAGAAGTAGGAGAAGGATATACCGAAATATATTCGGTTCCGGATCATTATTTTTCTGTATTTAAAGATAAAGTAACCCCGGATTATAATACGTATATCGAACAGTTAGCGAAAGAAAGCGAAGGTCTTTATTCGGCGGATGCAGGATTGGTAATTTCATGGAAAGAGTTAGGAGAAAGGACTGTTTTTTGGGAAAATTTTATAAAAAAGTATCCTAAAAGTTCATTGATTTCCAGAGTAAAAGAAATATACAATAATTATTTGTATGATTATTTATTCGGTATGGAGAATACACCAACTTACGAGTTTTTGGATGGAACCATATATGACGAAAACAGGAAAGAATTCAATAGGATCATAAAGAAATATCCGAATTCTGCTGTAGCTAAAAAGGCAAAAGAATTAATCAGCCTTCTGAATGCAAAAGTTCCTGAAGAAGAAGTTGTAAGAAAAATAAATATTAGAAGAAAATATTAAATAAATTTAAATAAAATAAAGTGAAAGTTTCAAAATTAGCGGCGAACCTGATTGGTTCTGAAATTGTAAAAATTGGTAATGAAGTAAACGATTTAAAGGCAAAAGGAGCGGAGATTGCCAATCTTACGATTGGTGATTTAAATTCTAATATTTATCCGATTCCGGCAAAATTGAAGGAAGAAATTCAGAAAGCTTATCAGAATAATCTGACAAATTATCCGCCTGCAAACGGACTTTTATCTTTAAGAAAAGAAGTTTCCAAAGATTTAAAAACCAGATGGAATTTAGATTATTCTCCCAACGATATTTTGATTACGGCAGGTTCAAGACCTTTGATCTATGCAGTGTACAAAACAATCGTGGACGAAGGGGATAAAGTAGTGTATCCGATTCCGTCTTGGAACAATAATCATTATGCTTATCTTACATCAGCTAATGCGGTGGAAGTAAAAACAACTCCTGAAAACAATTTCCTTCCGACTGCGGATGATCTTAGACCTCATTTAGAAGGAGCAGTTTTATTGGCACTTTGTTCACCGTTGAATCCTACCGGAACCATGTTTACAAAAGATCAGCTTGCTGAAATCTGCGAACTGGTTTTAGCGGAAAACAAAAAAAGAGGTGAAGACGAAAAGCCTTTATATTTAATGTACGACCAGATTTATTCCAACCTTACTTTTGGGGCGGAACACGTAGATCCGGTTTCCCTTTTCCCTGAAATGAAAGAATTTACGGTGTATATTGACGGTATTTCAAAATGTCTTGCCGCAACAGGAGTTCGTGTAGGATGGGGATTTGGTCCGGTTCATATCATGGACAAAATGAAAGCTCTTTTAACGCACGTTGGAGCTTGGGCACCAAAACCTGAACAGGAAGCAACGGCAAAATATTACGAAAATCCTGAAGATGTGAATGAGTTCGTTGAAGATTTTAAAAACAAACTGGAAGCCAGCCTGAAAGTTCTTCACGGCGGAATTCAGGATTTGAAAGGAAAAGGACTTTCTGTTGACAGCATCGAGCCGATGGGAGCACTTTATCTTACGATTAAATTAGATTATATCGGAAAAGCAAAACCGGACGGAACGGTGATTGAAAACTCTTCTGATTTAGTATTCTATTTAATCAATGAAGCAGGTGTTGCTTTGGTTCCGTTCTCTGCTTTCGGAGAAGAAAAATCAGAACCTTGGTTCAGAGCTTCTGTAGGAGGTTTGGCAATCGATGAAATTGAAGTGATGATGCCAAAACTGGAAAATGCTTTAAATGCTTTAAAATAAAATATTGAAAAAATATACCAATCTAACAGTGTAACAGTTTAATAATTGTTACACTGTTAGATTTTTAAATTATTATATTGATAGTATGAAAATTATCGCAGTTATTCCCGCACGTTATGAAGCAAGCCGTTTTCCGGCGAAACTGATGCAGTTGCTTGGAGATAAAACCGTTATTACAACCACTTATCAGAATGTCGTGGAAACAGGTCTTTTTGATGAAGTTTTTGTGGCAACAGATTCTGAAATTATTTTTGATGAAATCATTCAGAATGGTGGAAAAGCCGTAATGACCGGTCAACATGAAACCGGAAGCGACCGTATTGCCGAAGCGGTGCAGAATATCGACTGTGATATCGTGATCAATGTTCAGGGAGATGAACCTTTTTTAAAATTAGAACCTTTACAACAATTAATTGAAGTTTTTCATCAGGATGACAATCAGGAGATTTCTTTGGCTTCGTTGAAAATAAAACTCACTGAAAAAGAAGAGATTGAGAATCCGAATAACGTGAAAGTAATTACCGACAACAATAGTTTCGCATTGTATTTCAGCCGTTCTGTGATTCCGTTCCATCGTGAAATTTCGTATAATGTTGATTATTTCAAACATATTGGGGTCTATGCCTTCAGAAAGCACGCTTTGATCCAGTTCTCAAAACTGGAAATGAAACCTCTGGAGATTTCAGAAAAGATAGAATGCATCCGCTATCTCGAATATGGTATGAAAATCAAGATGATAGAAACCAATTTCGTTGGCGTAGGAATAGATACGCCGGAAGATCTTGAAAAAGCAAGAAGATTAATTTAAAAACGTGATGTAATTCACATTTTCAAATTGTTTCATTTTCAATTTTTCAAATTAAAAAAGCCTTATATTTGAATTGATAAAATAAAATTAATGAAGAAGTTACTTTTAGTATTCGTCCTGATTATTTCACAGTCCTTTTTTGCGCAGACCGCCAAAGAAATTATTGATAAAAACATTGAATTGTCCGGAGGATTAACCAATTGGAAACTATTAAATTCAGTATTGCTGCAGGGAAGAGTTATCCTGGGAATCAAGGATGAATATCCTATCAAAATTTATCAGCAGCGTCCGAATCTTACCAAAACCGTCATTACTATTAGCGGAAAAGATACAGCCATTGAAGGCTACGACGGATCAAAAGGATATGCAATGAATTATGCGACCAACAAAGTTCAGGAATATGCAGGATATGTAGCGGAAAGTTTCGACAATGATTTTATAGATTGGGAAAATAAAGGATTTGAAGCGAAATATTTAGGCAAAGAAGTGGTAGGAAATATTTACTGTCATAAAGTGGAATTAACGAAAAATGTTAACAAAAACATTTATTATTTCGACACAAAAAACTATATGTTGCTGAAAGAAGTAAAAAAAGATGAAACTTTATCGTATTCAGATTATAAAAAAGTCGGAAATTTATCCATGCCTTTCAGAATAGAATCTTCCAGTGCAAAAAAAGACGGAGATTATGTAATGCTCATCAACAGGATTGATATTAATAAGGTATTTCCTGCCAATACATTTAAATTTTAAATCAGATAATAAAATTTAGTTATGAAAAAGTTATTTTTAATGTTCTTGTCAGTTGTTGCATTTTTCCACAGCTGCGCTCAGAAAAAAAGTGAAGAATCTAAAGCTAAAACCAAAGAACTTATGGGAAAATCAATATACGACTTCAAGGTCGATGCCTTGGAAGAAGGAAAGCAGATTAATTTTGCAGATTTTAAAGGAAAGAAAATCCTTATTGTAAATACTGCTTCAGAATGTGGATTTACTCCTCAATATGCTGATCTTGAAAAAGTTGCTGAAGAGTATAAAGACAAATTGGTGGTGGTAGGATTTCCTGCCAACAATTTCGGAGGTCAGGAACCGGGAAGCAATAAAGAAATCGGAGCTTTCTGCCAGAAAAATTATGGAGTAACATTCCCGATGGCTGCCAAAGTTTCAGTAAAAGGAAGCGACACAGCTCCAATCTTCCAATATTTAACAGAAAAAGACCTGAACGGAGTAAAAAATACAACCATCCTTTGGAATTTCACCAAATTTTTGGTAGATGAAAACGGAAAACTGATTGATTCTTTCGTAAGTACAACAAAACCAACGGACGAAGCGATTACGAAGTATTTGAAATAACATCAAAAAAATATATTTTTGTAAAGTGGATTTTGATCCACTTTTTTATTTTAAAATTTATGAAAAAACTACTAACCATTTTTATTTTGATTTTTTCAGTTAAAACATTTTCACAGGATTTTTATTTTTCCGGTAAAATGAATTACTGCACCCCGGAACATGCAGATTCTAGGAAAGGCTTTGAGACTTCTTTTTTAGGATTAAAATACCCTCAGTATTATGGAGGAGTCACGGCGCTACTTTTGAAAATAGTAGAAAAAGATCCTAAATACTGTGATGCTTATTTTATGGCTGGATATTTTTTCAGATTGCAGGAAATGCACAAAGAAGCACTAACTTTATATTACGTTGCAGATAGCCTTGCTCAAAATAAAGCTCCGATTTTTAAACAGAATTTAGCCATAGAATTTATGAAATTCGGAAAGGTAGATAAGGCTAGACAAAAGTATGAGGAAATGATAAAATATTTCCCCGAGAATCCTGAAGGCTATTACGGAATTGGTAATACTTCTATTGTCATGGGAGACTATGATAATGGGTTAAAAAATCTGAAGCAAGCCGAAAATTTATACAATACTTCGGGAAAAGTTAAAGATGATCTTATTTATATGTACGGAATGTTGTACACCTTAAAAGAAAACTACGATGTAGCTTTACCGTACCTTGAAGACGTTTACCCGACATATAAAAAAGATGATGGATATCTTTCTTTATATGCACTTGCACTGATAAAAGTAGGTAAAAGTAAAAATGATGAAAAACTTATCAAGAAAGCTCAAAAAACTTATGATAAGGTAAAAGATAAAGTTATAGTTCCGGAAATCAGAAAAAAGTTGGTAATGTACTGAAAAATAGTTGGTGAAATTCAGGATATATTTTAATAAATTATGCACGTTAATCCGAAGAGGACAAAAGCACTGGTGGAGATCAA
>NZ_QEHP01000059.1:0-9979 GCF_003094695.1 Chryseobacterium sp. HMWF035
GTATTAAACTGATTGTTTAATATTTTGAATCATCATAATATAAACACCTCAATTTTTTTGAGGTGTTTATGTATTCAACTGTTATATTGTAACCGGGTACTTCTTCAATAATTTATTAATTGGAATAATTTTCAGATACCCAATATGTACCATTACTTGTAATAGTAACTTTATTTACACCGGCAGCCCATGAGATAAAGTAGTTCCCAATAGCTGGTTTTCCATAAGGAACCTGACTGCTGTTTACGGTATTGTAGATAGGATAATTGGTGAAAATATGTGCGTACGTTGCAGATGGATAATTTGCTTCATAGGAAGCATTATAGATCTTTAGTTCTCTTCCTTTGCAAGTCGTAGGATCTGGTAATATAAAATTAGCAGCCGCATTTACTCCTAAAGGATAAGTGTAAGGTGTAAGATTACCATTAGAATGATTGTAAGCAAGAGCATTGGTAGATTTAGCCTGCCATTCTATGATATGATCATCTGCCTGTACTGTATAAGGCGCATAACCCTGTTGATTATTATTCGCATTATAAGTTTCTCCGGTACCCACTATTTTATGATTGAGAACAACAGCACCTCCTGCTCCTCCTGCGCAGTTCCATTTTGTACCATCAAATATGGAAAGGCATTTTTTTGTAGTATCGTATACTACCATACCTGTTTCGGATGTTGCTGCACCCAGTGCCTCAATTTGAGCAGTAGTAAGTCTGGTGGGTAAAAAACCTTTGTTGTTGGAAGACAGCTCTAAAAGAGCTTTACTGTTTTCTGTGTTTTTATTACCCATCGTTGTAGAACCACTATGATGAATAAATACTCCATTGCTGGTAGCGGGCTCATCCTGAAATGATGCTATTTTGGTTAAATCCGGATTGAAAGTGGAAGTAAATTGTGAACCCGCAGATAAATTATCCGCAATTAAAGTAGATTGTGCTTTTATATTAGATACCGATAAAAGTGCAAAAGCACTTATAATGAATAATGATTTTTTCATCTTTTTTATTTAATTAATTTTTTAAAATGGAATTTTATTTAGCAATAAATTTTGTTTGATATTGGTTTTTAGAATCTTGTATGCTGAACATATACACGCCTTGTTGTAACTGATTAATCCGCAATTCCTGTGTGTTTCTGTTGATGGTTACATTAGATAAACGTTGTACCACATTCCCTGCTATACCGTAAATAATAATCTCTGCGTTTTGATAGGTATTGTTCGTAAATAATTGCAAAACTCCTTGTCTGGCATTCGTCGCTACCAGTTTGGTTGATTCTGCATTTATCAAATCGTTGATGCTTTTTTCCGTACCTCTGCTTATTTTCAGAAGCCCTGCTTTCCCGTCTGTAGTAGTTCCTTTTTTGTCTTGGTGCAGCACAGAAGTAAACAGAATTTCTCCGGTTGCTTCGTGTTGCTTTTCTAAAGGTAATTGTAAGCCCTGCAATTTAGCAATACTTCCCTTGAGATTATTAATCGCTTCATCTACAAATAGTTCACAGGTTGCTTTGGCAGTGTTGAAATTGCTTACACGCAATACCACTAAATGGTCTTCGTTGTAAGTAAAACCATTTACAGGGTTAGCTCTGTTTTCAGGATTTTTGCTGTCTATTAAACTCATTGCAAACTGACTTCCCTGATTTTTTACTGCCAATTGTACAAAGCTGTTGCCTTTGTAAGCAGAGGTTGGGACTTTCAGATCCAATAGAGTAAGCTCTTTTGATGCATCTACATTGGAAAAATTTACCATAAAAGAAACCAATAATGTACCCTCTTCTTTTGAAACCTTGGTAGAAATACTTTGAGCGATTCCCGATTGTCCTATTACAAAATGTTTAGTAGTCGTTCCATAGTCCGGATACGACATTATACCTTCCGCAACAAGCAAACCGTCTTTGCTGCTTTGTTGCTTTTTTCCACGCACGGATTGCGCGGTAGGATACTTTTCATAATTCTCTGTCCTTAATTCCTGCTGTGCAAAGACTAAGGAAGAAGATAATAAAAGCACCATGACATGGCTTTTGTTCATCGAATATATATTTTGATTTTAAAATTATGTTTGTTGTGTTACGAGTTTGATAACGGTAATGAAAACATAAAAGCGAATTGATGATAAGTTTAATAAAGATTTATACTCATTTTTTATCCACTTTAATATTTGCTTATAACTGAATCATAGAAAAGTAAGTATTAGCTCTGTCTATTGTAACACTTGCAGCAGTATTGGCTCTGACTCTGATGAAATAATTTTTTCCTGCTATTAGATTAACTACAGTACTATAAGTATTGGAATTGGTATTACTTGCATTGGTAATCGTAATTGTTCCTTGAGAAGTACTGTCTGTTGAATTAAACAGCTCGAACGAAATGCTGTTTCCGCCACTGGTAACTCTGTAGGGTAATGTAATAAGATGTGCACCGGTATAGCTTGCCGTGAAAATTCCCGTAGTAGGATCAAAATTACTGATCGCGTCCGCTTGCTCCGCATTTAAAGTCAATTGTGTAAATCCGGCAGCTTGGGTAACAACCTGATCCGATGCACCGGAATTTAAAGCCGTCACACCTGATTTGGGATTAGCGATAAGAGCTCCTCCGGATATCCCCAGTCCGGAACCTAAGGTTACCTTTTTTACAACCCCACTGGAATTTACCAATAAAAGTTCCTCACCTGTCGTTACAGCAGTAGTTTGTAAGCCTTCAAAACGGACAGGATTAGCGGAGGCTGAAACATGTAATTTATTAGAAGGAGTGGATGTACCTATACCTACATCGGCATTGTTTCCCAGAATTAAACTATTACTTTGAGTTGCATTAGCCTGGAAGCCTACTGCCGTAGCATTGGTTAAACCATTGCTTATGACTGTTGCAGCACCAATACCCGTATTGCCTGTTCCGGAAGTCATTGAAGCTAATGCTCTTTGCCCTAAAGCCGTATTCTGACTGCCTGTGGTGTTGGCATTTAATGAAGTGTCACCAACAGCTACGTTATTATCTCCGGTTGTGTTGTCTACTAAAGCATTAGAACCTACTGCTAAATTTCTAACTCCTGTGGTGTTAGACGCTAAAGCGTAAGCTCCTATTGCCGTATTATCATATCCTGTAGTTGCACTAAATAGTGTACGAGAACCTACAGCCGTATTTCTAGCAGCCTCTTTTATACTGGGGGTGGAAGTATCATCTCCGGTAATCGCTTTACCGGATTCTGAACCTATTAAAGTATTGTCTGATCCTGTAGTAATTACTGCACCGGAACCATGACCAAATGCGGTGTTGTGATCGCCTGTTGTAACGGCAGACAAAGTATTGTAGCCAAAAGAAGTTTTATAATCAAAGCTGCCTGTTGAGGATACGGAACGCTGAATGTAACCAGATTCTATATTATTTACTTTAAAAACAAGATTTTGTGCATCAGTAGTACCCACAAAGTTGCTTCCTCCTGTGGTTCCTGAATTTCCGGTAAGTCCCCAGAAGTTTCCTGCTCCTGTATTCACTTTTTGCCAGACAGAGCCATCGAAATAGTAATATCCTGCTGCTGTTATGTTTGCTGTTTTGGGAGAAGAAGTTGTAACTGCTGCTGTGGCGTACACTAAAGTGCCTGTTTGGTCAGTACCATAAAGAGAATCTTTGGCTTTTAATTCGTTGCCGGTAAGTCTCGGCGCCAGTAATCCATCGGCGGTGTTATTATCATTAGGACTAGCTGTAATATCAAGGGTTGCATTGGGTGAAGAAGTATTAATCCCTACTTTTCCTAAAGAAGTTTGTGCATGAGCTAAAACTCCCGTCACAGATAATGCGATTAGTAATACATTTTTTCTATTCATGTTTTTATTTTTTATGATTTCTTGATTTTGACGATTTTCAGATGCAGACAGCAAATGAACAGGTGATACATTAAATGCTTAAAACGTCGGCAAAATTACAGTTTAAGAAAGTCTGAAATAAACAAATGGATCAACAAATTATGATTTTGTATAGTGGAAAATTGATTTTAAAATACTGATTTAAAGTGGTTTGTGATAATTGTGAACGCTTTTGTTCATTATCACATTTCAAGGGTAAAATGATCAGATGAATTTTATAATCTTCAACAAAATTATAATTAATGGAATGTATGTTTCTATTAAATATGTTTTTTAAAATAGATTTGCTTCCTCATAGAAAATACTTCACTTCAATAACTAAAACCATACGGGGTTGAGTTCGTAATGAACTAACTCATTTCTTATCAGAGATGATGTTTTTTCACCTTTCACTTTTTCATTTTTCGTAAAAAAACAAATAGTATTATGATATATAAACATATTCATATAGGAAATTTTATAAAGATGCGTATGCAGGAATGTAATGTAGACATGAACAGAGCATGCAATTTTTTTAAATGTCATGAAGATGATATTGTCAGGCAATTCAATAGTGAAGATTTACGGTGCAATGATCTGCTGAAATGGTCAAAATTACTGGAGTATGATTTTTTTAGAATTTATACTCAGCATCTTATATTGTATTCTCCACCACGGAGTATTAATAATCTGGCTTTCGTTCAGAATGACTTATCCCAAATGCCTGCTTTCAGAAAGAGTATTTACACAAAAGAAATTATTGAGTTTATTCTCGAAAAACTGAAAAAGGGCGATATGTCTAAACAAGAGATTATGGATAAATATAATATCCCTAAAACAACACTTTATAAATGGATTTCTAAATATGATAAAAATGACTGAAGAAGACTATATAATACATGGTCTCTTCATTTAGGAAGTATAAAAATATTATAACGATTCAATAAATAACTTTTTGAATTTACAGACATAAATAATTTATAATAAGTTACATATGATTTTTAGTTAACAAATATCATACAGATAAAAAAAACAATAAATGAAACACTTTAGAAAGCCAAACTACAAACAAATTTATAATGACTTATTAATGGAAAAATATCCGCAAAAAAAACAACTATGCGAAAGTTTGCTTTTAAAGGATGAACTATCTTTCATGGATGTTATTAAACTTAACAATTTAATATTTGGGAATAATAACAATAGTGTCAACCAAAAATTTCGGTCTTATAACAAAGAAAGCATAATGGAGATTTTAGAATATCAAAAAAAAAATAATCTTAATAATCATCAGCTTGCAAGCCATTTTAAAATGAGCAAGAATACTGTTTCTAAGTGGAAAAAATTACATGAAAGTGTTGGGATCAGGTAAAAAAAATGTTCAGAGTTCCTCCAACAAATAGGGTTTTTAAAATGCAACTTGCGTTTTAAAAACCTGCGCTGAACAATAAAAATCTAAGTCAGTAAGAAAAAGCTTTCTAAATGAGAATGAGACAGTTTCTTTCATACTTATTAAGCTATTGGGGTGATCGTTTTTTAAATTTTCTTTTTTTACTTTCATTTGGCTTTAATATCCAATCAAACACGCCAACAATAGCAGGAATTACGATACATTGAAATACGGTTTTAATGTCATATCCCCAAGCTGAAGCAATATTCCAATACTAAAATTTTTGCGGTACATTAAACTTTTTCGACATACTAATTTTACGCTGTGAAATCTGATGAGGTATAATTTAAAGAATCTTGCAGGCTAAACTCAGCATGACAATTATAAGCAAGATCAATGATAAATTATGGTTTCCAACTCAGCATATCAAGATTTAATCACAAAGATTTTTGAAGAGCCATTTTAACCGTTTTTTTTACTTTTCTTTTTATTGAAAATCAAGGACTTTAATAAAAAATGGTGTTTTCCCCATTATATAATCAGTGTTTTCCCTACGGTATAATATTATTATGATTTATAAATTCGTTATTATAAACTAATGTAATGAAAATCATAGAGTTCCTTTCAAAACTTGTTGCTGCAATCAATGCAGAAATAGCAGGAACACCAATTGTTGAACTGGCAAACATTGCTACGCTTAATGATGGAGATGAATTTCTTTCTTCCAAATCTTCCATTATTTTGTCGATTGTAAATATAGAAGAAGATAAGATATTAAAAAATCAGACTTTATATAAAAATTATATTCCGGAAAGCGATACCATAGCGAAATACAGAAATCCTGCACAGAATTTAATTTTATCACTTCTGTTCACCTCTTATAACATAAAACAATCCGATTACACTACAGGAATAGAAAAATTAGAAGTGGTAATTAGATACCTTCAAAACAACCGGGTTTTTTATTGGCAGCCTCCCAATAATAATTTATTGATAGACGAACCAAAAGGCGATCATGAAAAGTTAATTTTTGAAATCGTAAGCCTAAAAATCGATCAACTGAATCAGATGTGGTCTTATCTCGGATCAAAATATATGCCTTCAGTTTTGTATCAGGTGAGGATGATCCCTATCCAGAAGGAAGAAAGTCTTAAGAATAAAAAAGTTATTAAAAGCTCTGAAGTCCAATTGTGGGAAAATGACAAAGAAGATTTGGCGGGATTATCAGAAAGCGGAGAATATAAAATAGAAGACGAAAAATTACCCAAAGAAGATTGGAAAATAGTTCCCGTAGAAAAAAATAAATATAAACCATAAATACTGTATCATGAATATTAGCTCAATTAAAACACCAGGAGTGTACATCGACGAGAAAGATGCATTTCCTCCTTCCATTGCCAATGTGGCAACCGCCATACCTGCTTTTGTAGGATTTACAGAAAAGGCTCCTCAACAAAATGAACCCGTCAAGATAACCTCTATGCTGGAGTACGAACAAATTTTTGGAGGTGCACCAGAACCCAAAAATGTAACGGTAGTTTTAGATGCAAACAACCAGCCTACCGATGAATGTAAGGTTACAGAAAGCGATTATAAACTCTACAACAGTTTACGGCTTTTCTACGCCAATGGTGGTGGGATTTGCTATATTGTTTCTATCGGATTATATAAGGATAATTTAAATTTTACCGATCCTAAATTATTTACTGCAGGTTTAGATGCGTTAGAAAAAAAAGACGAACCTACTTTATTACTATTTCCAGATGCAGTGAGTTTATCTGCAGCAGATTTAAGCGAAGTGCAAAAAGCGGCATTAACGCAATGCAACAATCTTATGGATAGGTTTACCATTATGGATGTAAAGCAAACTAAAGTTCAGAATAATGCCGGAAACCTAGATAGTGATAGCGGTGAATTCCGAACAAGAGTCGGAAATCAGTTCCTGAAATACGGAGCGGCATATTATCCTTATTTACAGGCTAATTTTCCAAGTACATTTAGATTTAAAGACATTAATGAAGCAATCCCAAATGGATTTAAAACATTGTATCCCAACAATGCCGATTTAAAAGATAAAATTGATTTGTTTAAAAATTTATATACAGACATTATAACCCTTAAATCAAGTTGGACTACTATTTTAGCCGCTAACAAAAAATTGGATTGGGTTACTTTAAATGCAGCCGAATTAAATTCAAATCTTGGAAAATGTTGGAATTTATTAAAAGTTTTTGGAAATCCAACAACTTTAACCGACAAACTAAAACAATATATAAATGAGGAAGTAATAACTCTTAAATTATTGTCTTACACACAGGATTTAGTCGATTTTAGAAAAGCATATCAAAAATTATCAAAATCAGTAGCTGATGATTCTCCAGTTGCTGCATTGGCTCTCGTAATTACGGATGCTGATTATAAAGGTAATTGGGGAACTATCTCAACCATCACAGAATCTGCTCCAATTAATAGATATGACGGAGCACTAAGTAATACTGTACAGGCGACTGTAGCACCTGATCCAATTGTTCCGAAACATGACATTCCTGATTTTACTAAAATTCAGGTTGTACTTAATAAGCTTCATATTCAAATTATGAATGCCATAAATCAGGCATTTGTTTCAATTGAGGACTTTGAGTTAATAAATGAACGCAATTTAATTTTACAAATACCATTATACTCTACAATTATTTCCAAACTTTCCCAAAAACTGAACACCGTTCCACCTTCGGGAGCCATTGCAGGAATTTATGCTCAAACAGATGCTACAAGAGGTGTTTGGAAAGCTCCTGCTAATGTAAGTATAAACGGAATTTTAGGTTTAACAGATGATCTCAACGATAAAGATCAACAGGAAATGAACATCCACGAAACAGGAAAATCCATCAATGCCATCCGGAAATTTACAGGAAGAGGAACCCTTGTCTGGGGAGCGAGAACATTGGACGGAAACAGCAACGACTGGCGGTATATTAATGTAAGACGTTTAGCGAATATGATTGAAGAAGCCACCAAAAAAGCCTGCATGCAGTTTGTATTTGAACCCAATGTAGCACAAACATGGATCAATGTGAAAGGAATGATCGAAAATTATTTAACAACCCTTTGGAACGACGGTGCTTTGGCAGGAGCAAAACCAGAACACGCATTTTTTGTGGCAGTCGGACTAAACCAAACCATGTCTGCACAGGATATTCTGGATGGCAAAATGATTGTGAAAATAGGATACGCTCCTTCAAGACCAGCAGAATTTATCATTTTGGAATTCAAACAAATGCAACAAAAATCTTAATTATTAACTCTAAAACTATACATCATGCCAAATACAGATTTTCCGCTACCTAAGTTTCACTTCAGTGTAGAATGGGGCGGTAGCAAAATAGCTTTTACAGAAGTTTCCGGATTAAACAAAGAAATGGATGTTATTGAACATCGCGTCGGCTCAAGCCCGGAATTTTTTAAGAAAAAAATGCCTGGATTGCTTAAACTTAGCAATATTACACTTAAAAGAGGAGTTTTTGCAGGAGATAATGAGTTTTACGACTGGTACAATACAGTTGCATTAAATACCGTAGAACGCCGCAATATCACGATCTCTTTATTGGACGAAAACCACGAACCCAAAGTAGTCTGGAAAGTAAAAGACTGTTTTATAGTCTCTTTAAAATGCACCGATATGAAATCTGATGCCAATGAAGCGGCCATAGATACGGTAGAAATAGCCAATCACGGATTTACCATAGAACACGTATAAATCTAAACATCATGTCTGAGAGCAATCCTATTCCCGGTTTTTACTTTTCTGTAATCTTTGAATTATTGCCACAATTTAGTGTAGATACAAAATTTCAAAGCGTTAACGGATTGAAAGTTACCATGGAAACCGAACCTTACACCGAAGGCGGACAAAATAAATTCAAGCATCATTTGCCACTGCGTTCCGGATATCAGGATTTGGTTCTGAAAAGAGGACTTACCTCGGATATGTCTGGTTTATCGATGTGGTGCAGTCAGGCTTTGGAAGATTTCGTTTTCTATCCTGCCAATCTCATTATTTCTTTATTAAATGAAAAAGGAAATCCTCTGAAAGTCTGGTATGTATCACACGCCATTCCGTTAAGTTATGAATTCAGTGATTTCGATGCCGAACAGAATAAAATTGTCATTGAGACTATTACATTGAAGTATAACTTTTTCAAAGAACTTCCGGTTCCTAATTTTTAATAATGACTAAAAAATGGCTATTCAGATTAAAGAATTACACATCAAAGTAAAGATTGAAGAAGAGCCGGTGCATTCTGCCCGTTCTCAGCAAACGGATCCTTTAAAAATACAGGAACTAAAATCGCAGCTCATTAAAGAGTGTACCCGTGAAGTATTGGAAAAACTTAAAGAAAGAAAAGAAAGATGATACAGGCAGCATTAGGAATTATAGACAAAATGAGGATAGAAGTATATGAAACGAGCGACTATAAAAAGACCCCTAAAAAAACCATTTTCGTACAGCTTAATCCAGAGAAATATACCCGCCGGAACAATGTTGTATTTTCTGAAGACCAACCGATAGGAGCATCTTCAGGCAACTTGGGATTCAATAAAATAGAAGGGGAGGAAGTAACGTTTGATTTTGTTTTTGACAGCTCGGGGGTAGTACTAGTCATGGTCGGAAGAAATCCGACCTCTTTTATGTTTTGAAAACTTTGTCTGGATTTCCTCCTGCAAAAATGATTAATACAGCTGTAATCATAT
>NZ_QEHP01000060.1:0-32938 GCF_003094695.1 Chryseobacterium sp. HMWF035
CTATAATAAGATAAATGTTCTAAAGATAGCGTTCCTACGGAACGCCGAACGTCCTTCTAATATGATGTCTACACAGATAAAACTCTATAGAGTTTTTAAAAAATAAATATAAACTAAATACATGATATTAGTGATTATAAAGAAAAAGAATATTTAAAAACTTTTATTCAATGGAAAACTGAAATAGCTTTATTTTGAAATAATTAGATAGAGCCATTCGTGAAGATATTTGTGCAATTTGTGTTAAAAAAAAAATAAATATAATTTTTCTGCCTTATTTTTTTGTCTCAGTATTTGTTTCAGATTTATAATAAAATTTAAGTTCCTTACAAAGCGCAATAATGGCTGCTTTTCCTTTGGGCGTAAAACCGGTAAAAGAATATTCGTCATCAGTTCCTTTGTTGAAAACCCTGTGACGTCGAGCTGGAATATCAATTTCTGAAATGGAGCCGTTGCAATCCAGACAAATACTCATCTGGTTGATTTTTTTATTGTCCTTAAAAAACACCAAACCTAGATGCGGATTAAAGCACGCTGCGGAAGCTTCTCCATAACTGGATTTTTTCGCTAAAGCCTTTAAAATTTTATCAGCCTGTTCTTGTGACAGAAACTGCTGTTTTTCTATGATGGGAATGAAGTTTCCCTGTTTATCAATCGGTGCATCGTACATTTCTTCATCACCTCTGAAATCGTATGCTATAATTTTGTCATAATCAAGCGTACTGAAAGGAATTCCGTTGTTCTGGTTTGGCTTGATGGTTGGTGAAGATTTCACATAATCCATAAGTTCCGTTCTGCTGATTCCTTTAATTTTTGGTATATCAGAAACAATTTGAGCAGAATCTTTTTTGGAAGATATCTTTGTGTTGTCGGTATGTTTTTCACAGGATGAAAATAAAATTACCGATCCAAAAATGATGAATCGGTTAATTTTGTTTTTCTTTATTTTCGATGAGAATTTATTCCTTATGCTCATACATCTTATTATAAAGATCTATAAATTTTTCCTTGATTGCTTTTCTTTTAAGCTTTAAAGTCGGCGTTAAAAGACCGGCATCAATGCTCCAGATTTCCGGGGTAAGCTCGATTTTTTTGATCTGTTCCCAGTTTCCTAAATGTTGGTTGATATCGTCAATCTCTTTTTTAATTCTTTCTTTTAATTCCGCACTTTTGGCAATTTCCTGTGGAGTGGAGCCTACATTCAGATTGTTTCTGGATGCCCAGCTTTTTGCGAATTCAAAATCTGGCTGTACCAGTGCGCAAGGCATTTTTTCGCCGTCTCCGACAACCATGATCTGCTCGATAAACTTTGAAGCTTTTGCTAAATTTTCTATGGTCTGCGGCGCAATATATTTTCCTCCCGAAGTCTTGAACATCTCCTTTTTACGGTCAGTGATCTGTAAAAATCCGTCACTGTCGATATGTCCGATGTCTCCCGTTCTGAAATAGCCGTCTTCTGTGAAAACTTCTTTCGTCATTTCTTCATTTTTAAAATAGCCTTTAAAAATAGAAGGACCTTTTACCGTAATTTCTCCGTCTGCCTGAATTTTAACACTCAGATTGTCAAGAGGTAAACCTACGGTTCCGATTTTCATTTTGCTGAAAGAATTTACCGAAATTACAGGCGAAGTTTCCGTTAATCCATATCCTTCCAGAATGGGAATTCCTGCATTTTGGAACATTAAATTTAGTCTTGTAGATAAAGCTGCAGAACCGGAAACCAAGGTAATGATTTCACCGCCTAAACCTTCTCTCCACTTTTTAAACACCAGTTTGTCGGCAATAATTTCCTTTAATCCGGATGGTTTTGAAACACTTTTCTTTTTAGAAATCAGATCCAGTGCCCAGAAAAAGATTTTCTGTTTCAGTCCTCCCGCGGAAGAACCTGTGGCGTAGATTTTATCATACACTTTTTCCACCAGTCTTGGTACCACGCTCATGTAATGAGGTTTTACTTCTTTTACGTTTTCTCCCATCTTTTCGATGCTTTCCGCGAAATAAATCGAAAAACCGTTGTACTGGAAAAGATAGAAAAGCATTCTTTCAAAAATATGGCATATCGGAAGGAAACTCAGAACTCTTGTATCTTTATAATCCAGACTTTTCTTTTTAGGAATTCTCGGGATCGAACCCAACACGTTGGAAACGATATTATGATGAGTCAGCATAACTCCTTTCGGTTTTCCTGTTGTTCCCGAAGTGTAAATAATCGTTGCCAGATCTTCCGAATTAATAGCATTTGAAAGATCTTCCACTTCAATCTGCGTAGAATCATCTTCGCCAAGATCCAGTATTTCTTTCCAGTTAGCAGCTCCCGAAACATTATCGAAAGTAAAAACGCCCTGTAATGAAGGAATGTTATGTTTTACTTTTACTACCTTGTTCAAAAGATCCTTATCAGATACAAAACAGTACTTAATTTCTGCATTGGTAAAGATGAATTCATAATCTTCGGGAGAAATACTCGGATAAACGGGAACAGAAACCACCCCGATCTGCGAAAGTCCGAGATCCATAATCGCCCATTCTGTTCGGGAATTAGTGGTGATTAAAGCGATTTTGTCACCGGGTTTTATGCCAAGTTTTAAAAGTCCTCTTGATATCTTATTGGCTTCATTGATAAACTCTTGCGTGGAAGTTTTCTTCCATTCACCATGGTATTTGGTTACAAACATATCCGACTTCGGATACGTTTTCAATGCATATTGAGGAATATCAAATAATCTTTTGATTGTCATGATTTTTTAAGTAATTGTTAAAGGATTTTAAATATAAGCATTTTTTTTAATTGTGGAAATTGGAAGTGATTATTTAGAAATTAATAAAATGTATGCCATAATATATTTAATAATTCAAACTTAATATATATATGATGAAAATTTAAAAATTGAGATATTTCGTTGTTTTTATCTAATTTATGATTCTATTTTCAGATTTGCCCAAAAAGTGTAAATTAGCGACCATCTAATTATTCAATGTTATGGACTTTAATTTATCAGAAGAACAGCTGATGATTCAGCAGGCAGCAAGAGATTTTGCGCAAAGCGAACTTTTACCGGAAGTAATCGAAAGAGACCGCGACCAGAAGTTTCCTGCAGAACAGGTAAAGAAAATGGGGGAAATGGGACTTATGGGGATGATGGTGGATCCTAAATACGGCGGTGCCGGAATGGACAGCGTTTCTTACGTTCTTGCAATGGAAGAAATTGCAAAAATAGATGCTTCTGCGGCTGTGGTAATGTCTGTAAACAACTCATTGGTTTGTGCAGGTCTTGAGAAATTTGCTTCTGAAGAGCAGAAAGTAAAATATCTTACACCTTTGGCAAGCGGACAGGTAATCGGAGCTTTTGCTTTGTCTGAGCCTGAAGCAGGTTCTGATGCAACTTCCCAGAAAACAACTGCAGAAGATAAAGGAGATTATTATCTTTTAAACGGGATCAAAAACTGGATCACAAACGGTGGAACAGCATCTTACTATATTGTAATTGCACAGACAGATCCTGAGAAAAAACATAAAGGAATCAACGCTTTCATCGTAGAAAGAGGTTGGGAAGGTTTCGAGATCGGTCCGAAAGAAGATAAACTGGGAATTAGAGGAAGCGATACGCATTCTTTGATCTTCAATAACGTAAAAGTACCGAAGGAAAACAGAATCGGGGAAGACGGTTTCGGATTCAATTTCGCAATGGCTGTTCTGAACGGTGGTAGAATCGGGATTGCTTCTCAGGCTTTAGGAATTGCTTCCGGAGCGTACGAACTGGCTTTAAAATATGCCAAAACAAGAAAAGCGTTTAAAACAGAAATCATCAATCATCAGGCGATTGCGTTTAAACTGGCAGATATGGCAACTCAGATTACAGCAGCAAGAATGCTTTGCTTCAAGGCGGCTGTAGAAAAAGATGCTGGAAAAGACATCTCTGAAAGCGGAGCAATGGCAAAATTATACGCTTCTCAGGTGGCAATGGATACTACGATTGAAGCTGTACAGATCCACGGTGGATACGGATATGTGAAAGAATATCACGTAGAAAGAATGATGAGAGATGCCAAAATCACTCAGATCTACGAAGGAACTTCTGAAATCCAGAAGATCGTTATTTCAAGAAGCATTGCAAAGTAATTGCTTAATTATACATGAAATAGTAAAAGGCTTCCGCATTTGGAAGCCTTTTTACATTCACACGAACCACAAAATATAATATATAAAATTTTTTGTCTGCTTTATTTATCTTTTTGATGGAAATTTGAGGCTAAAGTTAAATTTTACAAGCTTTTTTCCTTTCTTAATGACTTATCAAAAATATCAATAACATCGGTTAAAAATCAATTTATCCCATTAAAATAATATTAAAATAAAAATCCATCACAAAGGATGGACTTTCGAAATTAATGGGCATCATGATTGGTTGTGTTTTTACCCCTCTTTTTATAAAAATAATATCCAATTCCGGCAATTAAAAACAATGGCCAAAGCGGCAGAATAAACAGGAAAATAGAAGTAATGACACTCCATCCTGAGGAAACGGCGGCTAAAGATTTTTCACCAAAAGTTTCCGGAGCTTTATGAGTGTTATCCAAAAGAGAGATCCTGATCTCACAAAGCGTATTGTTATAATAATCATTTCCTTTTACTTCTATGTTTTTACTTTCAATATCGCCGATATTGCTGCTTAAATCATCCATCAGTTGGTCAAAATTCTGCAGAGGAACTTTAATCTGAAGATAATATGCTTTTTGATCCGCCATTTCCGAAGATCTGTCATCGGAAGGTTCTGCTGCAACATAAGTGAGCTCTTCCTTGGTAACGGCACCATTATTTTTAACAGTTTCCTGTCGTATAATTTCCCTTACGGTTTCCGCATTGTCTGCATTCATGGTTAAATAACCCGATTTTACCATTTTATTTTTCAGAACATTCAGTTCGTAATTTTCATTCTTCGGTTTGTCTTTATAAACGATTTTGGTTTCTTTAATCACTTTCGGAGCGGGAACATTCACCACAATTTTTTCTTCTTTTTTAGCCGAATCTTTTTTCTCGGTTTTCGATTCCAGTTTTACAGAAGAAATTTTCTCAGATAAAGAATCTACCATTTTGGAAGTATTTTCAATCTTGTCTTTCACTTCATTTTTAGCATTTTCAAAATCTTTGATTTTTACATTGGCAGAATCCAGTGCAGCATTGGCTTTTTCGCTTACGTCATTAATTTTTTCAGAGGTCGCAGAAATCGTACTGTCTGCTGATTGCACTGCATCTTCAATTTTAGATGTTGCCGCTTCTCCTTTTTTACACATGATAAACGTGCTTGATACAGCAACGAGTAAGATGAACTTTTTCATAACATTAATTTTTTCGATGAGGTAAAATTAGGAGGGAAGTTTTTGTAAAGATTGTAAAGGAATTGTTTTGCTTATGTAAATTGATAAGGAGTTGAATTTTAGTATTTTGTAAAATAAAAAAATCCTGTTTTACAAAGTTTCTTTTAATCTTTGATTTCTTTTTCTTAATTAAACCTTATCTGAATTTAATTTTCAGCACTGTCATTTTGAACGAAACAAAGTAAAGTCGAAAAATCTCAGATGACTCAAGATCCTTCATTACATAAAAGCTTCATTTAATTCCATAAAAAAATCCGCAGAAAAACTTCCGCGGATGTATATTTACTATAAGATGTTATACTGTTTATTCATCGGACATAGAATCCCAGAAATCACTATCCATTTTCTTAATTTCTATTAGCTGCTCTACCTGCATTCCAAGTCCAAAATTATAAATATATTCAGCTAATTTAATTCCGTCAATCAGTACTACAGTTGTATTCCCATAAAGATTTTTAACATAATCGATTGCTCCTTTTGAAAAATAGGATGTTGTAATGAAAACACCTTTATTTGATTGTGCAACCATTAAAGCTCCAACAAATTTTTGTATTTCTTCTCTTCCTATAACTAAATCTCTCTTATATCTTTTTGCCTGAATATTGATTCTTCCAAATCCTAATATATCTTCTTTAATTATTCCATCTATACCTCCATCATTGGATTTTTTAGTTATTAAACCAGAATCTTTAATCTCTCCGCCGTAACCCATTTTTTGTAATAATAAAACTACAAGTTTTTCAAATGAAGATGGACTTTTACTTAATATAGTATTTAAAATTTCTTCATAAACCGTGTCGCGAATTTTATTGAAAGAATTATATAGTTTTTCCTGAGGAGTTAGATCTTCTGATTTATTTTCGGTTATTTCAATTGGAGAAATCTCTAGCTCTTTTTTTTGTTTGTAGCTTTTTTGAACAGATTTTTCTACATAAGAAGAAAGTTTGTCAGGACTTTGTAATAATTCTATTCCTTTTGAATTTATTTTAAATAACCCTCTTCCTGGTTTTTCAAGTAAACCTGCTATATTCAAATAACTTAATGCCCAAGAAATTCTATCATAAAAAATATGACCATTTCCTGAAGGATACATTTCATTAATTTCATCATTAGTAAGAGAAAACTCTTTTGCTATTGGTTCAATGAAATCTTTTAATTTTAGAATTTTTCCATCAGATAAAATTTTAAGAACAGGTAGTTGAATTTCGTTATATTTTGGTATTGCCATTAGTTTTTATTTAGTAAAAGTCAAATATACGATAATTATAAAAAATTAAATCCGCAGAAAAACTTCCGCGGATAATCTATTTAAAGCTGATTTATTTCAATTAAGCATTCTTAAACTCACTGATGAAATGCAGTTTCACATTCGGGAACTTCTCCTGCGTCATGTGAATCGTGAAAGAAGAATCAGCAAGGAAAACCAACTGGTTGTATTTGTCTCTCGCTAAAAATCTCTGTTTTAATCTGGCAAATTCCTTGAATTCATCCGATTTTTCATCCGCTTCCACCCAACACGCTTTATGCATAGAAAGAGGTTCGTAAGTACATTTTGCCCCATATTCATGCTCCAGACGATACTGGATTACCTCATACTGAAGCGCACCCACTGTTCCGATGATCTTTCTGCCGTTCATTTCAAGGGTAAATAACTGTGCAACCCCTTCATCCATCAACTGATCGATCCCTTTTGCCAGTTGTTTTGCTTTCAAGGGATCGTTGTTGTTAATATATCTGAAATGTTCAGGAGAGAAGCTCGGAATTCCTTTGAAATTCAGTTTTTCGCCGCCTGTTAACGTATCTCCGATTCTGAAACTTCCCGTATCATGAAGACCTACAATATCTCCCGGGAAACTTTCATCAACCACCTCTTTTTTATCCGCGAAGAAAGCATTTGGTGAAGAGAACTTCATTTTTTTGCCCTCTCTTACCAAAAGATAATTTTCATTTCTCTTGAAAGTTCCCGAAACAATTTTTACGAAAGCCAGTCTGTCCCTGTGTTTCGGGTCCATATTTGCGTGGATCTTGAAAACAAATCCCGTAAAACCATTTTCTTCCGGCTTTACAATACGCGTATCACTTTCCTTCGGTTGTGGCATCGGTGCGATATCAATAAATGCATCCAGCAACTCACGAACCCCGAAATTATTCAAAGCCGAACCAAAGAAAACAGGCTGCAAATCCCCCTTCATATAATCTTCACGGTTGAATTCAGGATAAACCGACTGAACAAGATCCAGTTCCTCTCTTAAAGTAGCAGCGGCTTTTTCGCCAATCACTTCATCAATTGAAGGATCATTAATATTGTCAAACTTTATCGCTTCACCCACCTTCTGTTTCTTCTCTTCCAAAAACAACTGGATATTGTTTTCCCAGATATTGTAAATTCCCTGAAAGTCAGCTCCCATACCAATTGGCAAAGAAAGCGGACAAACCGTTAATCCTAACTTCTGTTCCACCTCATCCAGCAAATCGAAAGCATCCTTACCTTCACGGTCAAGCTTATTAATGAAAACCAGCATCGGAATATTTCTCATTCTACAAACCTGAACAAGCTTTTCCGTCTGTTCCTCAACCCCTTTTGCAACGTCAATCACAACGATTACAGAATCAACCGCCGTTAAAGTTCTGTATGTGTCTTCTGCAAAATCCTTGTGACCGGGAGTATCCAGAATGTTGATTTTGTGATTTCTGTATTCAAAAGCCAATACCGAAGTTGCCACGGAGATTCCTCTCTGTCTTTCAATTTCCATGAAATCGGAGGTCGCTCCCTTTTTTATTTTGTTGGATTTTACCGCACCCGCTTCCTGAATTGCACCCCCGAAAAGCAAAAGCTTTTCCGTAAGAGTGGTTTTTCCGGCATCCGGGTGAGAGATAATTCCGAAGGTTTTTCTTTTTTCTATTTCTTTGATTAAGTCTGACATATCGTATTTTGAAGTTGCAAAAATCGGGAATTTTGTCGAATCCTGAAAATTTTGTTTAAACACAAATTTTTATATGAAAAAGCATGAATTTTATTTAACCACAAAGTCACAAAAGATTATAACACATTAGTAACTTAAGATTAAATTCTTTATACGTAACAGGACACATTAGTTTAAAAATCTTTGATTTTTTATTTTGAAGTTGTTTGAAGTAAGAGAGTTTGCTCCTTTAGGAGCAGAATCTGTGTAGAAATAAGAATAAATCCGCAAATCAATCCGTAGGATTGATATCTATAAATATGATAAATTTTTTAAAGATAGCGTTCCTACGGAACGCAAAATGCATTGTGAATAAGGTGTCTACACAGATAAAACTCTATAGAGTTTTCTACCGTTTTACTTTAAACAACTTTTTTTTTTGCTTTTGCCAAACTAAAAATAGGCTAAAAAAAAAATCAAATTCGTGGAATTTGTGAAAACCATTTGTGTTATTCGTGTTTAAAAGATCTATTTGTGTTTAAGCTTAAGTAAATAAGCCAGTCCCAATCCCACAAAAACCATCGCCGCACTGAAAGGGAAAATATAACTCATCCCGTAAAGATCAGCAATTCCGCCAATCAGCGGTCCTGCAACACCGAGAGAAAGATCAATAAAAAGACCATATCCCGCCAAAGCGGAACCCTGATTGGATGAAGGCACGCTTTTAATCGCAACAACACCCAAAGCCGGAAAAATTAATGAAAAACCAAGTCCTGTAACGCCGGCTCCAACAAGAGCCATTTGTGAATTCGTGGCAAATGAAATGATTAAAAGCCCGATAGTTTCTACCAAAAGACAGACAATGGCAACTTTAATTCCTCCGTGGTTATTGATTACATTATTGAAAACGAGTCTTCCCGCAACAAACAGTACCCCGAAAACACTCAGACATAAAGCGCCGTTATTCCAATGAAAGTAATTGTAATACAGGGTGATAAAAGTAGAAATACTCGCAAAACCAAGTCCTCCTAAAGCCAGACAAACGCCGAAAGGAGCCACTTTTCCCAAAACTTTCCAGAACGGCTGCGATTCTTTTATATCCGTGTTGGTTTTATTGTCTTTGGTTTTTGCAAAAAGAAACCCTAAAATTCCAAGAATAATCGAAAGAATTCCGATTCCGTATAAGCTGAATTCATGCTCAATCGTTACGCCCAGAGAAGCTCCGATTGCCAATGCGCCATAACAGGCAACTCCGTTGTAGGAAATAATTTTTGCCGTATGTTTTTCCCCGACTGCCATAATTGCCCAGTTAATCGGACTTGCACCGATCATTCCTTCCGCACAGCCTGTAAGAAGACGCGTGATGACCAAAAATATTAAACTTAACCACGGAGAAAATTTAAAATAATAAGCAATGATCAGGAAAATTCCGGTCAGCGAAAAACTGATCATGCTGAATAAAACGGCTGGTTTCGGGCCTTTTCCGTCAATGATTTTTCCGGAATAAGCTCTCAGGAAAAATGTAGAAACATACTGCAGACTGATGACCAAACCTGCAATTACCAGACTGAACCCAAGACTTTTACTAATGAAAATAGGAAGCACCGAAAGCGATAATCCGATAACGAAATACCCTATAAAGGTAAAACTTACATAACTGATTAAAGACAGATTAACATTCTCCGACTTTTTTACCAAACCCTGCATGTGAAAATATTAAGCTGCAAAGTTACTTCATTAAAACAGTCTGACAGAAAAATTTAACTTAAAATCTGTTTAACCTTTTTTATTTAACCGCAAAAGTCATAAAAGATAAGCTGAAATTTTATTCAAAATTTAATAACGAAAAATGAAAAAGGCAACAACAGCTTTAAAAATCTTCGATTTTTATTCTTTTGAGAACTTTGATTATTCTAATTATTGCGGAATAATGGTCTTTTGCAACTTTTGCGGTTAATTTTTGAAATTAGTTTAAACATTTTAAAGAACATAAATGTAACAATGTATTTTAAGGTTAAACTTCTCTGCAATTCTCTTTTCTCATAATTTGAATTATCTTTGTTTCTCAATAAATTCTTAGATTCTATGGAAAAAAGTAAATATCCTAATTTCAAGTTTACATGGATTGGCGGTCTTGTTTTACTGGCAGGATTGTTTTTCGGAACAATGGTAGTTTCGTTTTTTAATGTTTTCTGGATGTTTACCTTCAAAGAAAATCTACAGTACAGAGACTGGTTTTTTATGATTACCAATGCCGCAGGATTTCTTACGGCGATTGTTTTTTTTGATTTTTTCATCGTGAGAAGAACAACAGGAATGAAGCTGAATTTCAATTTTTCTCCCACTAATTTTTCTACCTATCTCCTGATTTTTCCAATGATGATCGGGATGATGTTTATTGCAGAGTTTATTACCGCCCAGATTCCTACAACGGGACCTTTTTTCGGAAAGTATTACGATTTTTTTACTCGGATGATGGAAAAACTTACCGATGATCCGGTTGTGATGATCATTACTGCCGTTATCTGTGCGCCTATTTTTGAAGAAATTATTTTCAGGGGAATTATCCAGAAAGGATTGATGAATAAAGGCGTTGAACCGAAAATGGCAATTGTTTTTGCTTCCGTAATCTTCGGAGCGGTTCACGGAAATCCGTGGCAGTTTGTGGGAGCGGTTCTGTTAGGATGCGTTCTGGGATTGGTCTATTACAAAACAAAATCTCTGCTTTTACCGATGCTTTTGCATGGTTTTAATAATTTATGTTCCACCTTATTAATCACTTATGTAAAAACGGAAAGCTTCGCAGATGCTTTCAAAGTTTCAGAATGGATCATACTGACGATAGGAATTGCACTTTTCTCCTTATTTTATTTTCTTTTTATGAAAAAATATAAAGTGCATTATTCTGAAATTTAAATCTAAACACGAATGGCACTAAATTTTAGACACTAATTTCACTTATATCTTTGGTGTTATTTGTGATGATGAATTGAGATTTAAACAAAATAGAAATTAAATAAATGAAATTGAATATGGAATTACTGGTAGCAACGCACAACATACATAAGAAAGAAGAAATTCAGCAGATTTTAGGCGATGAATTTGTCGTTAAAAGTCTTGCCGATTACGATCTTCATGACGAAATCGTGGAAGATGGAGATTCTTTCAATGCCAATGCGTTAATTAAGGCAAAATACTGCTTCGAAAAAACAGGAATTCCAAGTTTGGGCGACGACAGCGGACTGGTTGTAGAATCTCTGGACGGAAGACCGGGAATTTTTTCCGCGCGTTATGCAGGAAATCATGATTTTGCTAAAAATATCGAAAAAGTTTTGGGCGAAATGGAAGGTATTGAAAACAGAAAAGCGTATTTCATTACTGTTTTATGCTATTATGACGAAAACGGAGCCAAATATTTCGACGGAAGGGTTCACGGAAATTTATTGAAGGAAAATAAAGGTTTCAAAGGGTTCGGCTACGATCCGATCTTCGTTCCGGAAGGGTACGACATGACTTTTGCAGAGATGGAACCGCAGGATAAAAACAAAATCAGCCACAGAAAACAGGCTTTGGATCTATTTTTGGATTTCCTGAAAGGGAAAGAATAGTTTGAGGTTGAGGCTAAGATGTATGGTAAAAACAGAAACCGGAATTTAGATATTTAAATTGGTTTCCACTACGCAATTTTAATCTCAGCCTAAATCTTAGTCTTAACCTAAATCCGTACATTTGTCACCTTAATAAACCATCGATTTGAGTACTTATTTAACGATATTAGGCTTTAATTCAGCAATTCCTACGGTGAATTCTTCTCCTACCGCGCAGTTTCTGGAGATGGAAGAACGGTCTTTCCTCATCGATTGCGGGGAAGGAACGCAGGTACAGTTGAGAAAAGCCAAAGCGAAATTTTCGAAGATCAATCATATTTTTATTTCTCATCTTCACGGAGACCACTGTTTTGGTTTACCGGGGCTTATTGCTTCCTTCAGGCTTTTGGGAAGAGAAACGCCGCTTCACGTTTATGGTCCGAAAGGAATTAAGAAAATGCTGGAAACTATTTTCACGATTACAGAAACGCACCGTGGTTTTGAAGTGGTTTATCATGAACTGGATAAAGATTATTCAGAGAAAATTTATGAAGACAACAGGGTAGAAGTGTACACCATTCCTCTGGATCACAGGATATACTGCAACGGTTATCTGTTTAAAGAAAAACCGAAAGACAGGCATCTGAACATGAAGGAAATTGCGAAGTACAGCGAAATAGAAACCTGTGATTATCACAATATAAAAGCAGGAAAAGATTTTGTTTTAAGTGATGGATATGTGCTTAAAAATGAAATTCTTACCGTAGAACCTGCCCCTTCTGTATCTTACGCCTTTTGCAGCGATACGAGATATCTGGAAAGTGTGATCCCGATCATTAAAAATGTAACCGTGCTTTATCATGAATCCACATTTCTTCACGATTTGAAGGAAATGGCAGATTATACAGGACATACAACTGCTCTGGAAGCCGCAACGGTAGCCAGAAAAGCAGAAGTCGGAAAACTCATCTTAGGACATTTTTCCAACCGTTATGGAGATCTTACCGTATTTACCGATGAAGCAAGAACTATTTTTCCCAATACTTTCTTACCGAAAGCACTGGAACCTGTAAAAATTTAAAAATAATGTTGAAGTTTGAAGAACTGAAAATCTTCTTAGATGAAAAGGCAGACCAATACAATGATCCTGAATTTATAGAAAATGATCCGATCCAGATTCCGCATCGTTTTTCTCTGAAACAGGATATTGAAATTGCAGGATTTCTGGCGGCGACAATTTCATGGGGAAACAGAAAAGCGATCATTAAATCGGCGGAAAAAATGCTCGATATTATGGGAAATTCGCCCTATGATTTTGTTTTGAATCATTCGGAAAAGGATTTGAAATTGATGGAGGGCAAAAGTGTTCACAGAACTTTTAACGGAGAAGATTTTGCTTATTTTATTAAGCAGTTTAACAGAATTTATACGGAAAATGAAAGTCTGGAGGATTTATTCAGGGTAAATGATTCTGAAATTAATTTTTCTCATTCCATTGAACGTTTCAGAACACAGTTTCTGGGAACGGAAAAGCACAGAACGCACAAACATGTAAGTTCGCCTTATAAAAATTCTTCCACCAAAAGAATTATCATGTTTCTGCGCTGGATGGTACGTAACGACAGGCGTGGCGTAGATTTTGGTCTTTGGGAAAACACAGATCCGAAATATCTGTCGATTCCGTTGGATGTACATACCGGAAATATTTCAAGGAAACTGGGGCTGATTACCAGAACGCAGAACGACTGGAAAACCGTGGAAGAACTGGATCTTGTGATCCGAAAATTTGATGAAAAAGATCCTGCAAAATACGATTTTGCATTGTTTGGACTGGGAGTTACGAAAGAATTACTATAAAAATTGAAACGCAATGAAAAAGAACGAAGAAAAAATTGAAATGCTGGAAAAAATTGCCAACGGAATTACATGGTGGATCGGTTCTATTCCGTCACTCATTGCACATACCCTGTTTTTTTTGATTTCTTTTCTTCTGCCGCTTCTCCATCTTGTGGAATTTGATAAAATGCTGCTGATCCTTACAACGGTCGTTTCTTTGGAAGCAATTTATCTTGCCATTTTCATCCAGATGTCGGTGAATAAAAGCCATGAAAAAATTGAGGTTATTCAGGAAGATATCGAGGAAATTAGTGAGGATATTGAAGATATTCAGGAAGATATTGAAGAGATCAGCGAAGACATTGAAGAAATCAGCGAGGATATCGAAGAAATTAATGAAGATATTGAGGATATTCAGGAAGATATCGAAGAAATTAATGAGGAAGAAGATGAAGAAGATCACATTGAACGCGCCAAAAATGTGATGCTGAAAAGCAATGTAAGTTCCAATAAAAATGAAATTAAAGCACTGAAAGATAAGATCTCAGAATTGCAGAATATGATTGATGAACTGAAAAAAGATTAGTTAATCAACACATATAATTGTTTAAATAGTAAAAATTCATACAAAAAGGCTGATAATTTTATCAGTCTTTTTTATTAATTCAGATAGAATATCTGTTATTTCTGTAATTTTAAAATATTTTAGGTTATTTGTAGCATAACGCTTATTTTTTGTTCTGATTTTAGCTGATAATTTAGTATTTTTGAACAAACAACAACAAAATGTTAAATTATAGATTAAAAAACTACTATTTCTTTTTAGTGTTGCTTCTGGTTTCGGGATCTGTGTTTGCCCAAAAAACATCAAGAAAACCGATTAAAGAAAAGCATACTAATTCGAGTTTAAAGTCAGGTGCTTTTATAGATGTGAATGTCGCTTCTTACGCGCCATCTTCTTACAATATAGAACAGCTTGTTAAAAACGTTCTGATTTCAGGAGGATCAAGCTGCGCCGTTGCCAACGTTACCAACGTTACTGTTTCTCCCAACCAGCCTGCCACAGATACGGAAAGAGCTTGGGGATATTTTCATAAAGGAACTACTGCTTTTCCGTTTACGGATGGTGTTGTATTGGTAACAGGAAAAGCCCGAAGAGCAGGAAATGTGTTGGAAAGCGGATTGAGCGATCCTGTTCCCGGATCTACCGTTAGTGATCCGGATCTTGTAACGGCAATTAATCCTTTGGCTCCTTTAAAAGATGCCGTTTTTATTGAGTTCGACTTTGTTCCTAACAGTACTCAGGTAAAATTTAATTATATTTTTGCTTCAGAAGAATATACCTCAGATTTCCCTTGTGGAGTTTATTCCGATGGTTTTGCTTTATTACTGAAAAAAGTAGGGGATCCTACTTATACCAATATGGCAATTTTACCGGGAACAGCGGGACCTGTAAGCGTTACCAATATTGTTCCTTCCGGTAACGGGTTCTCCTGCGGACCTATTAACGAAGCTTATTTCGGAGGAATGAATACTTCAAATATCGAAACGAATTTCAATGGAAGAACAATTCCTTTAACGGCAACTGCAACGGTAATTCCGGGGCAGACGTATCATTTTAAAATGGTTTTGGCTGATGCTTCCGACAGCAGTTTTGACTCTGCGGTTTTTCTTCAGGGAGGATCTTTTGACATCGGAATGACCATTGTAGACGGCAGCGGAAATCCATTAACCAGTGTTAACATGTGTGATAACACGCCGCAAACTCTAACAGCGCAAATCGCTTCTGTTCCGGGAATGACCTTCCAATGGTACAAAGACGGTGTTGCAATTGCAGGGGCAACCAATGCGACCTATATCGCTACATCACCCGGTGTGTATGTGGTAAGAACATTTGTGGGCGGAACCAACTGCCAGACAGCTACTGTTACCATTGTAGGAGGAACAACACCACCTGCACAGAATGCTACTTTAAAACTTTGTACAACACCATCTTTGGCAACATTTAATTTAAATGATGCAACGCCGCAGATTACAACTTCCACTACGGCTATTGTTCGTTATTATGTGAATCAGGCAGATGCAGTTGCTCAGAATGCAAATTATCTTACGGCAGCGCAAATGGCAAGTTATAACGGAACAGACGGACAGGTTTTGTATGTCGTTGTTTCTAATGGAGCTTTCTGTAGCAAAACGGTAACTTTAACTTTAAGAAAAGAAGCAACGCCTGTTGTACAGCTTACGGCAACAAAAGTAAGAATCTGCTTAGGCGAATCTACAACTTTAACAGCTTCCAATGGCGCAACGTATCAATGGACGAATTTATCGGGAACCGGAGCTACGCAGACCGTTTCTCCAACTCAGACTACAACATATTCTGTTTACGCGATCGGAACACAGGGATGTAAATCTTTACAGCCTGCATCCGTTACTGTAGAAGTGGTTCCGGCTATTAAATCAACACTTTCCGGAGGAATGATCTGTCAGGGAGATGTTATTAATTTAGATGCAGGAGCAGGACCGAACTACAGTTATCTTTGGAGTAATGGAGCAACATCTCAGACGATTTCTATAGGAACGCCGGGAACATACAGTGTAACTATTACTAACGGAGTATGTTCAAAAGTCTTTACAACACAGGTTATTCAGGCGGTTATTCCGGAAGTTATTAATGTTAACTATAACGAAAACGGAACCATGATTATTACGGCAAGTAATCCAAGCAACGGTGTTTTGGAATATTCTGTTGATAATGGTTTAACATGGCAAAATTCAAATACATTCACCAATGTGCCGAGAAATACAGTTATTGCCATTAGAGTAAGAGTGAAGAATACAAGCTGTGTAGGCTTCCTTGAGTATTTTACATTCGTAATGCAGAATGTTATTACGCCAAACGGAGATAACATTAATGACATCATCGATTTCCGAATCGTAAATAAAAATAAAGACTTTAAAGCTTCTATTTTCGACCGTTACGGAAAAGAAGTCTACAGGGAAAGCAGCTTACAGCCTTATTGGGATGGATATTTCCAAGGTAAACGACTGAATACCTCATCATACTGGTATCAGGTAAGTTTTGAAGATCCTGCAAGTAAAAAGCCGGTTGTAAAGACAGGATGGATCTTATTGAAAAATTTTGAATAAATTTTGAATCACAATAGAAAAGACCAACAATTTGTTGGTCTTTTTTACGTTTTAGAGATAATTGAAATTACTCTTTTTATAATATCTTTAATTGTATTAGTGATAATGTAATTAGCATTGAATTGAAATTCAATTGAAAAAAATAGTATTTTTGTTTAAAATAATATAAAATGTTAAATAGGAGGACAAAAAATTTATTTTTGGCTTTGCTTTTGGTTTTTGTAGGGAGTTTCGTTAATGCACAGAAAGGCAGGGACGGAAAAGGTGTAACGAGCAGACAAACCCCTGAAAATATGAAAGCCGGAGCTTTTATAGATGTAAATACAGCGGCTTATCCGGAATCTGCATATAGTATCACACAATTGGTAAAAGATGTGCTCATCAGTGGAGGATCTACATGTTCCGCAGCTAACGTAACCAATGTATCTGTTTCTCCTAATTTAGCAGTGACAGACCAAAACAGAAGCTGGGGATATTTTAATAAAGCAACCACTAATTTTCCTTTTGCCAAAGGAATTGTCCTTACAACAGGATATGCGAGAAAAGCAGGAAATGATCTTCAGGGGACTTTAAGTGACGGTTTAGGTTCAGGAGGAGATGCAGATTTGGCGGCGGCTCTTGGAGTTCCTAACAATCAGCTTAATGATGCGACTTATATAGAATTCGATTTTGTTCCGGCTTCTACGAAAGTTACTTTCAGATATTTATTTGCTTCAAAAGAATATCAGACTAATTTCCCTTGTACCATCAGTGATGGTTTTGCACTTTTATTAAGAAAAGTAGGGGATCCTTATACCAATCTTGCCGTTTTACCGGGAGGAGCAGGTCCTGTAAGTGTTACCAATATTCACCCTTCCACACAATATCAGACGGGTGCTCCATTGGCTTGCGGAGCTGCAAACGTATCGTATTTCGGAGGATATAATATTCCTCAGATCGAAACGAACTTTAACGGACGTACTGTTCCGTTAACGGCAACAGCGACAGTAATTCCGGGCCAGACTTATCATTTCAAAATGGTTTTGGCAGATTATCAGGATGCTAATTTCGATTCTGCGGTATTTCTTGAAGCAGGATCTTTTGATATTGGTGTACAGTTATTGGATCCTGCAGGAGTTACACTTCCTTCCTCCATCAACGTCTGTGATAATACTCCGCAGACATTCACTGCGTCAGTTCAGGGAGTTGGAGCTACTTATCAATGGTATTTGGGAACAAACCCGATTCCGGGAGCAACTAATGCTTCTTATACAGCTACACAGCCGGGAGTATATTCAGTTCAGGTATTTTTACCCGGAAATACCTGTCCGGGAACGGCTTCCATCACTATTGTCGGGGGAACTTCGCCGACGGTTCAGAATGCAACACTCACATCCTGTTACACACAGGGTAATGCTACTTTCAACTTAACATCAGCACAACCTTCAATCAGTACAACACCGGGAGCAACATTTGCTTATTATGTGAATCAGGCAGATGCGGTTGCAGGAAACGGAAATACGATTGCGAATCCGACCGCCTTTTCAAGTCCGGGACAGACGGTGTATGTTTCAGTTAAAAACGGATTTTGTTCCAAAGTTGCTGAATTACAACTGATAAAAGCGTCTCAGATTACGGCAACTATTGCTACACCGGGAGTTTTAACATGTACAAATTCACAGGTTACTTTAAATGCTTCGGCTTCAGTATATCCTACAGGTTCTACCTTCAGCTGGACAACAACAAACGGAAATATTGTTTCGGGAGGGAATACTTTAAATCCGGTGGTAAATACCGCGGGAACTTATACTTTAACCATATCTAATGTTTATCAGCCGGGAAATCTTACCTGTACAGCAACAGCGAATGTAACCGTTACGGGAGACAGTGCACCGCCAACTACAGGATTAACGGCTTCAAAAGTTCTAATCTGTTCAGGAGAATCGGTAACTTTAACGGCTTCCGGCGGGGCTACTTACAATTGGGTTGGTCTTCCGGGAAATGGAGCGACACAAACTGTTTCTCCTACGACAACAACAACGTATACGGTTACTGCGGTGGGAGCGAACGGATGCGTTTCTGCTACTCCAGCAACGGTTACGATACAGGTGACTCAGCCTATTACCGTACAGAATGCGACTTTACTGAAATGTTATCAGACCGGAGGAATTAATTATAATTTAACAGAGGCGCAACCTCAGATTACTACTGCACCGGGAGTTACTTTTGCCTATTATCTGAATGTTGCGGATGCCAATGCCGGAAATACGAATACAATTGCCAATCCGGCATCTTTCAACAGTGCGGGAGGACAGACGATATATGTTTTAGTAACAAACGGAGGATGTAAAAATGTGGTCACATTACAGCTTTTGTCTACTCCTCAAACAACTTTAACCATTAATCCGCCTCAGCAGATTACCTGTACCACTCCTCAGGTTACATTGAATGCTTCTGCTTCTGTAATTCCTGCAGGATCTACCATTGCATGGACAGCAACCGGTGGTGGAAATATTGTTTCGGGAGCCAATACATTAACTCCGGTGGTAAACGCGGGTGGAGTATATACTTTAACGGTAACCAATATCAACCAGCCCGGAAATTTAAACTGTACGTATACTTCAAACGTTACGGTAACACAAAATACAACCGCTCCGACAGCGACTGTAACTTCTACGGCATTACAGATATGTTCAGGAGAATCTGTTACTTTAACGGCTTCCGGAGGTGCAACCTACAATTGGACAGGTCTTACAGGAAATGGAAATACACAGGTAGTTTCGCCTACTTCTACAACTACTTACACCGTTTTTGCTGTGGGTGCTAATGGATGTATTTCAGCGACTCCTGCTACCATTACAATAATCGTGGCTCCTCCTGTAGCAGTTTTAACTGCTTCTCAAATGAAAATATGTGCAGGTGAATCTGTAACTTTAACAGCAACCGGCGGCGTTACTTACGAATGGGTAGGTTTACCAGGCAACGGAAGTACACAGATTGTATCTCCAACAACTACAACTACCTATTCTGTTTTTGCTTTAGGCGGAAACGGATGTAAGGTCGCTAATCCTACTTCAATTACCATTCAGGTTGTCCCTGCAATTGTTTCTGCTCTGAAAGATGTTAATGTTTGTGCGGGAGATTCAGGAATTTTAGATGCAGGTTCAGGAACAAATTATACGTATGTATGGAATACAGGAGCAACTACTCAGACGATCTCTGTAAGTACACCGGGAACTTATACGGTAACAATAAGTAATGGAGTGTGCTCTAAAGTATTTTCTGCACAACTTATCAATCCTACATTGCCTCAGTTTACCAATATTTCGTATGAAAACCATATTTTAACTCTGTCTACGACAAATCCGACAGGCGGAACTTTAGAATATTCTGCTGATAATGGTTTTAGCTGGCAGACGTCCAATGTATTTACTAATATTTTGGATAATACGAATTATAATCTTCAGGTAAGGGTAAAAGATGCGAAATGCAGCACTTCTATATCGTTCTTTACATTTGTTATAATCAATGCCATTACACCAAATTCTGATGGAAAAAATGATATTGTAGATTTTACAGGAATCAGCAATTATAACAATTTTGCAGCTTCCATTTTCGACAGATACGGACAGGAAGTATTCAAAGCTTCCAAGAACCAGACTTTCTGGAACGGAATGTTGAGAGGAAGTTTGGTGCTTCCAACTGCTACTTACTGGTACAGAGTACAATGGGAAAATCCGGCCAGTAAAAAACTTGAGCTGAGAAGCGGATGGATTTTGCTGAAAAACAGAAATTAAAAGATATTTAAATTGAAAACCTCCCAACCGGGAGGTTTTTTTGCTTTTTTTATATAAAAATGCCAAATATGTGTGTGGTATATTCAAAAAAAAGTTAAATTTGTTAAAACAAAATTATTATGAAGAGATATCTACTATTGTTTTCTTTATTTGTGGTCTCCTCATCGAGTCTCTTTTATTCACAAAAAAATACAGCTAGAAAGCTTCAGCAGGAAAAGGCTTCTGCCTTAACAATGAAAGCGGGTGCTTTTATTGATGTAAATGTTCCTACGTATCCTGCGTCAGCTTATACCCCTTTACAATTGGTAAAAGATGTGCTGATTTCATCAGGAACCAATTCCTGTGTTACCCCCAACGTTTCCAACGTTCAGGTAAGTCCGAATCTTCCGGCAACAGATGCAAACAGATCCTGGGGGTATTTTAACAGGGGAACAACCAGTTTTCCTTTCAAGGATGGTATTGTACTTTCCACAGGATATGCTCAAAAAGCCGGAAACAGCTTTATAACTGGTGTTTTAGGAGATGATTTACCTACAGGAAGTGATCCGGATCTTGTCGCTGCGACAAATCCTTCAGTTCCACTTAATGACGCGGTTGTTCTGGAATTTGATTTTGTGCCTACCTCTAGTCAGGTAAAATTCAATTATCTTTTTGCATCAGAAGAATACACAGGAAGTTTTCCCTGTAGTTACTCAGATGCATTTGCTTTATTGTTAAAGCCTACTGCAGGGGGACCATATGTAAATATGGCTGTTTTACCGGCTCCGGGAACCGGACCTGTAAGTGTTACCAATATTCACCCGTTAAATAGTTTTGCGGGAACAAGTATGGGATGCGGAGCTCCAAATGCTGCATTTTTCGGAGGGTATAATACCTCTAGTATAGAAACTAATTTTAATGGTAGAACGGTTCCTTTACAGGCAATCGCTACAGTAGTTCCGGGGCAGTCTTATCATTTTAAAATGGTTTTAGCCGATGCTAATGATAGTATTTATGATTCTGCAGTGTTTTTGGATGGAGGATCTTTCAATATTGGTGTAGAATTATTAGATGCTTCCGGAGCAACATTACCCGCAGAAATTAATGTGTGTGATAATGTTCCGCAGGTGATAACAGCATCCGTTAGTAATCCTAATATGACGTATCAGTGGTTTTTCAATGGAGTTGCTATTCCGGGAGCTACTTCTCCTACGATTACAGCAACACAGCCGGGGAATTATGAAATTCAGGTTTCATTCCCGGGAAGTCCTTGTCCGGGTAAAGCCAATATTAAGATAAACGGAGGAACAACACCCGCCGCAGTAGATGCAACATTACTGCTCTGTACAACGCCGGATGTTACCTGGTTTGATCTCACCAATTCAATGGCGTCAATCAGTACAACGCCGGGGGCTGTTTTCCATTTTTATGTAAATCAGGCAGATGCAATTGCTCAGAACAATAACTATATTCAGGATATTCTTCACTATAATGGTAATGACGGACAGATTCTCTATGTAGTAGTGTCAAATGGCGGGTTCTGTAGTAAGATGGTTAAATTAACCTTATCAAAAGAAACTACTCCTGTTGCAAATCTTGTGGCATCCAAAATTAAAGTCTGCCCGGGAACAGTAGTTGATCTTACTGCCACGGGTGGAGTAACTTATCAATGGGCAAACTTCTCAGGAACAGGCAATACGCAAAGTGCAACAGTTTACAATACAACTACTTTCTCTGTATATGCATTGGGAACAAAAGGATGTAAATCTTTACAGCCTGCAAAAGTTACCGTTGAGGTTGTTCCGGAAATCAGTTCTTCATTGAGAGATGTGGAAATGTGTCAGGGAGACAGAGTAACTTTAGACGCAGGAGCAGGACCAAATTACACTTATTTATGGAGTACGGGTGCAACCACCAGAACGATAGAAGTAGATCAGTGGGGTATTTATTCTGTAACCATTAAGAATGGATTTTGCCAGGAAACTTTCACTGCAAAAGTGATGGCAGCAGCTTCTCCATTTGTTTCAAATATAGATTACAGCAACAATACGTTAACAATTACTGCTCAGGTTCCGATGATCAATAATATTCCTCAGACAGCAGAATATTCTGTGGACGGTGGTATTTCATGGCAGCAGTCTAATGTATTTACAGGACTTTCCAACAATACCCACTACGATATTCAGGTAAGAACTGTAGGAACACATTGTGTAGGAGCTTTAGAATTCTTCACACTGAATATTGCAAATATGATTACTCCAAATCAGGATGGTGTTAATGATACATTGGATCTTACAGCTCTTGGAAACTTTAATAACTTCACCGGTTCTGTGTATGACAGATATGGTTCAGAATTATTCAGATTCTCGAAAGAACGCCCAATCTGGAACGGAACTTTAGGAGGTAAAAAGCTACCAACTGCAACATACTGGTATAAATTTAACTTCCAGTATCCGAAATCAAAAACAAGCATGAGCCAGTCTGGCTGGATTATGTTGAAAAACAGAGAATAAAAAATCAATCGATAATGCAAAATGAAAGCCCTTCAAGAAATTGAGGGGCTTTTTTTAGGATAAATTAAGTTATAGCTCTTCTTAACTTTTTTACTAAACACTTTTTTTCCAGAGCTGTGTAAATGAGATGAAATCTGCCACGCTGAGTTCTTCTGCTCTTTTATCCATAAATTCATGGGTTTTTAAGGCTTCCGGAATATTTAAAATTTTTAAGGCATTCGACAGCTTTTTTCTTCTCTGGTTAAAACCTGCCTTTACGATTTGTTTAAACAATACTTCATTTCCTGCCAAACCTTCTTTAGGATTTCTGGTGATTCTGATAACGCCGGATTTTACTTTTGGCGGCGGATTGAAGACATTTTCATGAACGGTAAATAAATACGAAGTATCATAATAAGCCTGAATCAGGACAGAGAGAATTCCGTAATCTTTCGTTCTTGGAACGGCGGCTGTTCTTTCCGCTACTTCTTTCTGAAACATTCCCACCATTTCCGGAATCAGCTCATAATGATCGATAATCTGGAACAAGATCTGGGAAGAAATGTTGTAAGGAAAATTTCCGATGATGGCAATCTGCTCTCCGTTGGTAAACTGAAAATCCTGTTTCAGAAAATCTCCTACAAAAGTTTCTTCGGTTACTTTAGAATAGTTTTCCTTTAAATATTCTATGGATTCTTTATCGATTTCTGCAAGGTAAATCTGCTGCTCTTTTTCCAGCAGATATTTGGTAAGAACTCCCATTCCGGGACCCACTTCCATTACCTTATTGTAGCCCTCAAAACTCAGACCTTCCACGATTTTTCTTGCGATGTTTTCATCCGTCAGAAAGTGCTGACCAAGATGCTTTTTTGCTTTTACACTCAATGTTTTTTATGATTTTATTAACAGTGATTTTCTCTTTTTCGTTCCCAAATTTCGGAAGATTTTTTCTATTTTAGCCAAAAATTTTAATATTAATGGCTAAATCTGTAGATGAATTTAATAAGAAAAGGCTTAGGTCTAGCAATATTACAGTAGTAATAAGTATTGCCTTAGTGTTATTTTTGTTGGGATTAATGGGGCTTATTTTAATTAATGCCCAGAAATATTCCGACTATATCAAGGAGCAACTTGTGGTAAATGCTTACTTTGATGAAAACTATGAGGCAAAAGATTCTGTAAAGATTGCGAAAATGGAAGCTGAGGTTTTCAAAGAAATTCAGACACTGGCTCCGGTAAAGAAAGCAACGTATATTACCAGAGAAATGGCTTCCAAAGAAGCAAAAAAAGCAATGGGAATTGATACGGATGCGCTTTTTGAAGAAAATATTTTTCCTTCCTCTGTAGAAATTGCCCTAAAACCGGAATATGTAGATCCGGCAAAGATCGATGAAGCCATTAAAGCTATTAAAGCCGTTCCGGGAATTATCGACGTAAAGAACGACAGTACTTTAATGGTAGATGTGTACAACAACCTGAGCAGAATTCTGAAATGGATCTTAGGATTTTCCATCCTGTTTTTAATTCTGGCGGTTGTATTAATTAACAATTCCATCCGTCTGAAAATATTCTCCAAGAGATTTATTATTAAAACCATGCAGCTTGTAGGAGCGAAGAGAAGATTCATACTGAAACCTTTCATCATCGAAGCGGTAGTTTTAGGGGCAATTGGTTCTGCAATCGGACTTCTGGTTCTTTTCGGAGCATGGTATTACTTTACAAGCCAGATCGGATCTGCCTTTGTACAGGACAACAACCAATACTTCTGGCTGGTTCTGCTGGTATTCGGAGTAGGAATTTTTATTACGGTTTTAAGTACGATTGTAGCTACCTGGAGATTCTTAAGATCAAACGTTGACGACTTATATTACTCTTAAAAATGAGCAAAAAAACAAATAAATTTTCCGCAGAAAACTTCGGGAAAGAAACAACCGAAGTTCCAAAGGAGAACACTTTTTACTTCGGAAAAGAAAACTTTAAATGGATGTTGATCGGCTTGGCATTCATCGTGGTAGGATTTCTTCTGATGATGGGAGCCGATGCCAATACCGTAGACGGAAAATATGATCCGAACTCATGGAATGAAGGTATTTTTTCTATCCGAAGAATCAGGATTGCACCATTATTTGTGGTGATTGGTTTCGGAATCGAAGTATACGCGATTTTAAAAAGAAAGTAGAAATAAATTTTATTTGAAGATTAAGAAATTCGGAAATTTAGATCAGTCTAAATCTCTTGGTTTCTTAATCTTTTAATTTTGGATAAATTATGGATTTAATCAAAGCAATTATTATTGCGATCATTGAAGGCTTAACAGAGTATCTGCCCATTTCGTCAACTGCACATATGGGTTTCACGGCAAATTTGCTGGGACTTGAAGAAACCGAATTTTTAAAAATGTTTCAGGTTTCCATACAGTTTGGGGCAATTCTTTCTGTGGTTGTGGCATACTGGAAAAAGTTTTTTGATCTGAAAAATTTGCAGTTTTATTTTAAACTGGCTTTTGCAGTGGTTCCGGCTTTGGTTTTAGGGTATTTATTTGATGATAAAATTGAAGCGGTTTTAGGAAATCAGATCGCTATTTCCTCCGTTCTGGTTCTTGGTGGAGTAGTCTTGCTGTTTGCCGATACGTGGTTTAAAAATCCAAAAATTGATGATGAAAAAGGCATTACCATAAAAAAAGCAGTAACCATTGGTTTTTGGCAATGTCTTGCAATGATGCCGGGAACGAGCAGAAGTGCAGCTTCCATCATCGGAGGAATGACACAGGGATTGACAAGAAAAGCAGCGGCAGAATTTTCATTCTTTTTGGCGGTTCCTACCATGTTGGCGGTAACGGTGTATTCCGTTTTCGTGAAAACATGGGGGAAAGAAACGCCTAATCCGCAGAAAGGCTATGAAATGATTATGGAATCTCAGGATCACATCATGATTTTTATCGTAGGAAATGTGGTGGCATTTATCGTTGCGTTAATTGCTATTAAAGCATTTATCGGAGTTTTAAATAAATATGGTTTCAGACCTTGGGGTTGGTATCGTATTTTCGTAGGAATTGCCTTGCTGATATATTTTTATTTCTTTAAATAATTTAAACTAAAAAATATAAACAGTAATACTAAAAAATTACTCATTACCAATTACTCATTACTCATATCCATGACTGCCGAAGATTTACAATCAGGACACATATTTTTATTAGACAAACCATTGGACTGGACTTCTTTTCAGGCGGTCAATAAAATGAAATACAAACTCAAAAGAGAGTTTGATTTACCCAAGAAATTCAAAATTGGTCACGCAGGAACTTTAGATCCGAGAGCAACGGGACTGCTCATTGTCTGCTGTGGTAAATTCACCAAAAAGATTCCTGAAATTCAGGATGCTCCAAAAGAATACTGGACCGAAATAAAAATCGGCGTACAGACAGAATCATACGATACTGAAAAACCCGAAATTCTGCATCAGGATATTTCGCAGATTACAGAAGAGCAGATTAAAACCGCTTTAGAAAAATTTGTTGGAGAAATCGATCAGACTCCGCCTGTTTTTTCGGCAATAAAAATTGAGGGAAAAAGAGCGTATGATCTTGCCAGAGCAGGAGAGGAGGTGGAAATGAAATCCCGTAAAACCACGATTTTTTATATTGATGATGTAAAGATTGATTTTCCGCTCGTAAGTTTTACGGTGGGTTGCTCGAAAGGGACTTACATTCGCAGTTTAGCTCACGATATCGGACAGGAATTAAGTGTCGGAGCTTATTTAACACAATTGAGACGGACAAAGATCGGAGAATACAAAATTGAAGATGCCACGTCCGACTTTTTGGAAAATGATTTTAGATTTAACGAATCATGAAGAAAATCTCATTCTTAGTACTTACGCTGTTTTCTTTTTACAAAGCTTTTTCTCAGGAAGCAAAACCAATTAAATCTACAATGGGATTTTATGTTAATCCTGCCCTTAATTTAGGATATAATTTAGGAAATAGTATTAAAGATAGTCAGAATAAAGATTCCCAATACTATCAGCAAAATATTTCTCCCTATTTACCAAATAAAATTACGTACGGAATTACGGCTGTCGCAGGATATCATTTTATTCCTAATCTGGCTTTAGGATCTGGTTTGAAATACAGTTTTATTGATGATAATTTTCATTTAATCTATTGGGTGATTCAGCCAAAAGTAATTTTCAATGTTGATGATGAGTCGGTATTTATTGATCTCAATTATGGAAAACAGATTAATCATTCCGCTGTTTCGGATTCAAAATTTTATGGTTTAAAGATTGGATTACAGGTTTCTTATTCCAAAAGGTTAAGTCAGGAAGGAGGGATTATTTTAGAAAGTCATAAATTTGCAAACTCAAGTGCAGTTTTTGTTGGATTGAGTTATGGAATTACGATTTTCAGCAATAAAAATTATACAGGTTACGGAGAAGATTAATGGAAAAAACAAGAATCAATAAATATTTATCTGAAGTAGGATACTGTTCGAGAAGAGCAGCAGACAAACTTTTGGAGGAAGGAAGAATCACCATTAACGGTAAAGTTCCGGAAATGGGAACGAAAGTTTCCGACGAAGATGTAATTGAAGTAGACGGAAAACCAATCCGCGAGCCGGAAGAAAACCATGTTTATATTGCCTTTAATAAACCTGTAGGAATCGTTTGTACCACTGATACAAAACGTGAGAAAAATAATATCATCGATTATATTAATCATCCCAAAAGAATTTTTCCGATCGGAAGACTGGATAAACCGAGCGAAGGATTGATTCTTTTAACCAGCGATGGTGATATTGTAAATAAAATTCTAAGATCCCGAAACAACCACGGAAAAGAATATATTGTAAGAGTCGATAAGCCGATTACTCCCAAATTTCTGGATAAAATGCGAAACGGAGTTCCGATTTTGGATACCGTTACTAAAAAATGTGAGGTCGAAAAAATTGATGAAATGAATTTCCGCATCGTTCTTACGCAGGGACTGAACCGACAGATCCGAAGAATGTGCGAATATTTAGGCTACGAAGTAAAGAAACTGAAACGGATCAGGGTTTTGAATATCAAGCTCGATCTTCCCATCGGAAAGTGGAGAGATCTTACAGATGAGGAACTTTCTGCTTTACAAAAAATGGTTGAAGGTTCCAGTAAAACGTACGATTAAAAATAATAGAGATGCCGGATTGGACATCTCTTTTTTGTTGATACCTTAGACTTTTATCATATTCATATACAGCATTTTTGTTAATCTGACGAGAGAATAATCTCAAAAAGTTTTATTTTATCTCGCGCAGATTTTACAGATTGCGCAGATTTTTTTTCAATTTAAAATTGTTTTTACTTTCTCAAAAGTATTTACAGCATTTTTGTCATCCTGAAAGGATCTAAGCAAAGTCTTATAGAATAACTTGAAAGAGCAGCGAAGAGTAAAACGTTTGCAACCCTTCGACAAGCTCTGGGTGACATTACGAATACTTTCTATAATACTTAAAACAATGAAGAATTGTTGAAAAAATATTTTGACAAAAAAATTAATGTTGCATTGTTATTCTGACACAGCCTGAAGGGATGCGAACGAAGTTCAAAGAATCTCAAAAAATTTTATTTTATCTCCCGCAGAATGAGCGGATTGGGCAGATTTAATTAATAAATTTAAGTTAATTCAAAAGGGTAATGTATTCTACTTCAAATACCATTTCATCCTCAATTCGTATTCTGGTTTCAGCTTCAGCATCTTCCAGATTTTCTTTTCATCTTTTTCGGAGATTCGGTAAAAAATAATTTTCTCTGCAGAATATTTAAAATAAGGATGATTTTTTAGCCATTCTTCCGGAGCTTCATGCAACGTATATTTCTGAACATTCGAAGTTGTAAGGGGTGCGGTTGAAAGTAATTTTTTCGTCAGTTCCGGATCAATATTGTACGTAGAAAGAATCTGTTCTTTATTCACAAATCCACCCAGTTTATTTCGAAAACCGATCATCGAACCGGCTGCTTTTCCGTCAAATCCAAATTCCATAAGCTGTTTGTAGGTTATTGCGTTTAAATCTACCTTGGTAAAATCCGTTTTTTCCTGCTGCTTAGTTTCAGATTTGTCATTTTTACTCACCGCAATTGTTTCTGTATTGAATTTAATGAACGGCTTCATTTCTTCAAATTTCTCAGAAGAAATCACAAAACACTTCTGAATGTCTTCCAGACTTTTAAAGCTACCTTTTAAATTCCGCTTACGGTAATTGATGATGATTTGTGCCTGTTTATCAGAAAAGCCAAAAGACTTCCATCCTTCAAAATCCAATGCATTCGGATCGAAAGAATGATATTGAATTTTCTTTTTATCGGCATTGAAATTTTTAGCGGTTCTGTAATTCTCCAGTGTTTTTTCCGGCAGAATAAGATAGGGATCAATTTTCTGAAAATTCTCTTCACTGATGATAAAGCACTCCCTGAATTTTTCTTTACTCAAAAAGCTTCCGCCCAGATAACTTTTGTATTTTAAAATAGCTTTTGCCTGTTTTTCACTAAAGCCCATTTTCGTCCAGTCGTCTGCCGAATAAAGATCGGGGTTAAATTTTCCTCTAACCGTTATCGATTTTTTTTCAAAACTTTTGAATGCTTCAGACCGGGCATTTTTATTTGTTTCCGGAAGTAAAATATAGTGGTTCAGCTCAGAAAATTTTTTCTCAGAAATAGCAAGGCATTTTTTGAGTTGTTCTTTAGAAATGAATTTTCCTCCGACTACTTTCTTATAATTAAGAATCGTCGCTGTTTGTTTTTGCGTAAATCCTAAATTCTGCCATTGCTTTTCATCCAGTTCATTGGGATCAAACTCAGTAAAGCTGAGAGAAACGGAAGGTTGTGTAATAAACTGAACATCGGGAAATTCTTCCTTTTCCTTACTTGTATATTTCTGGAAGGCAAATAAAATGATCAGCAATATTCCCATCAATGCCAATCTCTGGTAATAGTTTTTTTTCATCGCTGTAAACTTAATCATTCTGTTAAGTATTCGCAATGAGGGGGGTGCAATTGGATTATTTTAGGATATAAATTTCAGGAATAGATTTAATAAATGAATGCAAACTAATATTGTTTAGGAAAATTTTAATAAAATAACTGTCCCACAAACAGCAATAATCTTCATATTATAGAAGTTTAGTAGTTTGTAAGACAGTCTTGAAACACTTAAAATTAATTGCCAAATGGCAAACTGAACTTAACACCTACAATATTTTCTGAAGCTTTTTCATATCCTATATACTGTCTGTACTGATAAAAAGGGATGATATTGATAGAAGGAGTTCCTGTTTTATCTTTAAATGGCAGTACAATACCGGCTGAGAAATTATCAATATTACTTACATCATTGGTTGTATTGGGTTTGATGAATTTTACATAGTCATATTTTAATTCCAGTCCGATATTAAATTTTTTGTAGATAATAATTCCCTGTAAACCGTAATCGAATAAAAATAGATTGTAAAATTTATTATTGTCAAGCTCATAAACATTTTTTGTGCTTTCCGCGATATAGGTTTCGTTTGTAAGGGATCTTATCTTATTCCATTGTGAAGTCTGATTGATTTCTGAAAGATTATGTTTTCTTGTTCCCTTCAGGTATAAATTTCCATATAATACAACATTTTTTGTTTCCCGATACGCGTTGAAAGAGGTCTGTACGGAGAATAGATTAATTGTCTCTTTATAAGGATTTTTTAAACTGGCAGTATCCCCTTTAATCGTATAATAAAAATTGTCTTGTGCGATAGGATTTACATTAAATTTTACCCAGAACAGTGTTTTACCAGTCCATAATTTTTCTGCCAATAATGTTTCGTATTTCTGTACATATTTTGCCAATGAGTCTTTCTCATTATAATACACTCTAGTATTAAGGGTTATATCGTCAAGTTTAAGTTTCGTTTTTGCTGAATCTTTATTAGTAATTTCATCTTCCACTTTCTCATAAATACCTCTATACATCGCTTTATAATCATTCTCTGAAGGTTTTGTTTTGAAATTTTTAATAGGAGATAGAAGCCATGTAGCATTTAATCCCACTACTATGGTGTTTCTGTTTTTCCAGTCGAAATATTCCCCTTCATTAGACAATGTGCCCGTAATATCTGCTGAAAAAAATAGGTTACCCAACCTCTGCATAAATGGAGAAAAAGCAAAACTTTTATCTTTTGAATTAACATCCAGTGCAGCATATCTTCCTGGTGCGTTTTTATTTTTATCACCGGTCTGTATATTTGCAAAATCTTTGAAGGCAAGTTCTCTGAAGGTTTCATCTGAAACAAGTTTATTATTTTCTTTTATAACCTTATTAGATCTTTCTTCTACCCATTTTTCTTTTGGAGATTTTTCTTTTGTTTCCTGCCCGAATACTTTAATGCCCAATAATACCAGCAACAATGCCGGTACATAAAATTTTGTTTTCATGGTATATATTTTTAAAAGTTTTGTATAAAATTACGGGGCAATTATAATTTTTACAATAGCACTTTTGTGGTATAATTAATATTTTTTTTGAGGATAGAAACACAAAAAAGCTGCCCGATCGGGCAGCTTCTATTATAATTAAACTTTATTAAAAAATTCTCAGTTGTTGTATCTTTTCTGTTTACCAGCAAAGTATTATACTGGTCTGTAAGCGCATTCAGCTGATTGATCACTGTCACATAAGGAGACGGAGGTGTTTCTACCAAAAGATGAAGCGCATCGATACTGTCTCTTAAAGCGTAGTATGCCGCATTGGTTTCTTCTCTTTTTGTCTTAATGGTTGCGGGACTTGCGTCACCATATTCCTGTGTACGGTAAAGATAAATGGTATTGAAGAGGTCGTTAGCGGTTTTCATTTCATCTACCCATGCCGAAAGGGAAAAGAAGGCGACAGCAGAAAATAATAAATTTCGTTCATGGTATTATCTCTTAGTTCATCCAGAAGCAGAAGTTCCTGAGTTTTGTCACTCGCCAGAGCTTTTTTATAAAGCGCTTCCAGTTCTGATATTTTTGTGTTGAAAGCAGAAAGTTTGGTTTCTATCCCTAAAGATTCAGGGTTGTTCAGGTTAATGATTCCTGTAAAGTCTTTTACATATTGCAGATATTCTGCATTACGAAGTAATCTTAATTCTATTGCATTCATATTTTTAAAAATGTTTCTTGTGTTTTTTCCGGGAAAGTTTCTTACTGGGGTGCAGGAAGGTTTCCCGCCTTCGGGAAAGTTTGTCGCAGGGGTGCAACAGACTTTCCCGGTTACCGGAAGAGCTGTTGCAGGGGTGCAGGAAGCTTTCCGGAAGGCGTATTTGTTATTTCTAATGGTTGGCTTCATTTTTCCAGAATTCAATCTGGTCTTTCAGCTCCTAATTTCTTTCCTGAAGCTCTTTGATGCGCTCTTAATATTGCTCGATGAGTTTTTCTGAAGCATTATAGTTGTTTGTTTAATTTTGAATCATACTATTACTAGAATTTTCATTAACATTATTTTCCTTATTTATTTGTGTATATCTATAATAAAGGTAATATTATACTAAAATAATAAATAATAATATTGCAGCAGAACCAGTTTACTATAAAACTTGTCTAAACTTTTTTACCGCAAAAGATGCAAAAAATTTTAACACTTTAGTTATTTAAGTTTAATACTTAAATGTAAAAAAATAGCACATAAGTTAAAAAAAATCAAAGATTTTTCTCTTTGCAGACTTTTGAAATACTTTAAATAAATCCAACAAAGTCTTTTGTCTCTTTTGCGGCTAAATTTAAAATTAGTTTAAACAAACTTATAATTATAACTATGATGGAAGAGATAATTTATAAGAATATTATTGTTGTAG
>NZ_QEHP01000061.1:0-10339 GCF_003094695.1 Chryseobacterium sp. HMWF035
ATATTTATTTTCTTGATCTTTATTAATTTCTGCATAAACAGTGATAGGAAAATCGCTTTCTCTTGTACCAAATGTTGATGGTGAAAGAGGATAATTTTTGTCTCCGAAAGCAAGTGTATTTGGGATTAAAAATACTAAATCATTATTGGTATTATTCTCAAAATGTAAATTGATATGCTTTTTATTAGACTTATAATTTAATATAAAGTCCATTTTATTTTTTTCTTTACATGAAATAAATAAAAGGAAAATCATTAAAAGATTTTTTTTCATTTTAATGTACTTTTTATATAATTGTTAAAAATGGGAGTAATCTTATTTATTAAGCCTTTCATACCTACATCTTTCAAAACAGCATCATCTAGGTTCATTACATTCAAATTTAATTTAGTCCAATTTCTAAATTTCACGTATGCTTCTTCCCATTTTGCTGTAAAATGTTCATGGACAAAATGCTTTTTATTAACACCATCTAAAGTATACTGATCAAAAAGATAAGCATTATTTAAAATGGAGTGAAAAATCTCATGTCCCATTGTTAGATCTAACTGTTCTAAACTTACAAACGTTCCTTTAGGAAGCCAGATTCTTTGCCAAACCAGTTTACCTTTATGAGTAAGACTTTCTGTCACTCCCCAAGCTTGTCCTCTAGGACCATCTAATAAACCAGAACTACTATCAAAAGTATAACCTTTTGCAATTAAATTTTTACTCAAATCACTGGTTTCATCTACTATTTGCCAACTACCATCAATAAATTGATTTTTATAACGAGGAGTATTTGCTACATCTTTTACTGTATTAATATTAAATTCAGCTTTTGTAGTTCCATTCAATGTATTATCATCACTCACCAACATTTCGCTAATTCTATATTGGTATGAGTTACTTAATTTGTTGACAACCCAGCTAATTCCACTTACGATTCCAGCAGTAGCAGCACCAAAGATAGCTCCTCGATACATTCCTGTGAAAAAATTCTCTTTATTAAATAAAGCATCCACACCTCCGGAAATAGCACCATTCATACTACCAACAATAACAGCTCCTTGAAAGCCACTGGCAGACATTCCTCCGGTTAAGCCTCCTGTTGCAGCTCCGGTGATGGCTCCTATCAATAAGCTTCTGGCAAAGCCACCCCAAGACCAAGTGTTATTAACCAAAGATTTCAAGATATACATTCCGGCAGCTACAAGTGTTCCCACCACAGCTCCCGCCACCCATGATGCTACCAGTACACCAAATAAAGGTACTAAGCATTCTCCACTCGGATCATTAAACATCAGTGGATTATTCATCACATACCCGTACTTATTATAGTTTTGGGTGTTGTAAGGATCTTGGATATTTTCATCAGCATTCAGGAATCTTCTTAAAAGTGGATCATATAATCTACCATTCATGTGAATGATACCTACTTCTGCAAAATGCTCATGACTGGTGTAGCCTCTGTCTATTAGTAGCGAAGCATTGTCGATAATATTCTTATCGGTAATAATCGCTCCGTTTGCTATTTGAAGATGAGTAAAATTACCCCAAGCATCAAAATGTCTCTGCTCTAATTTGTTTCCTGCTTCATCACTGATCGCTAAAATACTTCCTATATAATCTTTATGTAAGAACTTATAAGATCCATTTGTTTCGCCAAAGTTCTTTAAATATACAATATTTGATTCATAAGGTGTTCCCCCAATATATAAAATATGTTTTTCCTTTCCGGTAGTATTGTCTTTCAATACTTCAAAACTTCCGTCTTCACTGTAGAATTTAGTGAATTTTCCATCTCCATCAATACTGAAATTACCTCCGTATGTTACTCTTTGCCTCATGCTTGTTAATCCATACTGGAAAGCAACATCTCCTTTCATTCCGTCAATGAAAACAGGATCGTTGTTTTCATTATAAGCAATGCTTTGAATTAAGTCATTGTTATAGTTTTGAGTTCCTGCTGCATTCAGAGTCATTCCTGTCGGCTGGTAGATCTTGGCAGGGTTTTCATACTTCATCGTTCCCACCTGATCGTTTTCCATTATCCTTCCTTTGATGTCATAAACATTTCGGTTGGAAGATGGTTTAATTCCTGTTACCGGATTTGTCCAATTGATTAGTCTATTATTATCGTCATAATCGAATGATTCTACGATATTAAAATCTCCTCCTGTTGTTCTGTTTTTCAATTCATTCTTTATAGCATCGAATGAATAAGAAAGCTGCAAAATACTTGGCTTAACATCTGATGAATGATTAACATTTGTTAAGAATCCATTGGTATCATAGATATTGTTAACTTCTACCGCACCCAATTTAGCTTTTAGTACCTGACCTTTAGCATTAGTTTCTTTAAGTTCCCACAGAATTTTACCGGAGTTTTTATCTTTTACCTGATACAACTCACCATTCCATGCGCTGTAGACATTCTCAATCTGTACCTTAGTAAGAACACCGGAAGAATATAATTGTTTTTCGTAAGAAATTACCCTAGCTTTATCATCATAAGTAATTCCTTTTCTTATATAATACTTACCATTACTGCTTTCTGATGAAGATAATAATCTTCCTTGTGGATCATACGAAACATTTGAGCTAAAATATTTTCCTTTAGATGTTCCTCCTTTAGAAATTACCCTACCTTTGTTGTCATAAGTATAAGCAATCGTCTTATTGGTTGCCTGACCGCCATCAGTAGTAGAAAGTTCCTTTTGAGAAACCAACTGTCTCAAATTGTTATAGGTGTATTCTTTAGTGCCTTTCGGGCTGATAATTTTTTTAGCTTGTCCGAATGGATCATATTCGTATTTATACAGTCCATTAGAGGGGTCGTTGAATTCTGATTTTCTTCCCCAAGAATCATATTTTGTGATGACAATATTTTCTGCATATTGTGCTTTGATCTGTTCTCCTGCTGCATTGTAAGAGAATTGGATCGTTCCGCCTTTATCTGTGCTGGAAATTACATTATTCAGGGCATCAGTTGTTTTTGAGGTAGTTCTTCCATAGCCATTCAACTCTTTTACCGTTGTCGTTAAACCGGAAACAGAGGTTTCCATTTTTTTCCCGTTGAAAGCGGTAACTGTCCCTTTAGCCGGATATACGGAATCATCATACACAATCGTATTCCATTGACTGGCAGTTTGCCCTTCAAAATAAGGCTCGGAATCTTTGATTTTTCTACCTAAAACATCATACTGCGTGTCTTTGGAAATAAATTGACCTTGCCCAAAAGCTTTAGTGGACGATTTGTAATCTTGTCCCAGCTTATTTGTATATTTTTTGGAGATATCACCATCAGCATCATTTTGAGTAATAATAATGTTGGAGTTATTATCTCTTTCATACTGATAGGTAGTTGTCCCCTCCAAATTTGTTTTAGATTTTAAAAGCTTCCCCCAACCGTCATAGGTGTTGATGAGCTTATTGTCCAACGGATCTGTCTGTGTAAGAATTTGCCCCCTGTCATTATACGTATAGCTAGTTACTAAGCCTAAATTATCCGTATTTCTTTCAACAAATCTTCCTGTAGGTTCATATCTAGAGATACTGGTTTGGGTTTGGGAATCGATACTGTTGCTGAAGATTTTTTGGATGATGTTTCCAAAGCCGTCATAAGTATAGGTTTCCTGTAAGTATTCTGTATTATCTCTGTTCCATGTTTTTAGGTTTTTCAACAGATTATTTTCATAAACATATTCTTCTTTAGCAGATTTAGCATCTCCATACGCTTGATTTACAGTAGTTTTAGATTTTGGTCGACCAATATAATAATTAGAACCTATACCTGCCGGATTATGAATGTATTCAAAAGTGGTATTTATCGTTGAAAAATTATTGTTGACATTAAGCTGGGTTGAAGCTGGTAAATAGTAATTGTCATAAGTCACCGATTTTGTTAGTATAATGCTTTTTAAGAAATCCTTTTCAAGAATTGTCTCCGGAAGAATAACATCAACTTTATTCGGCAGTTGTTGGATAGAATAATTATTCTGTTTAAATGATAATAATTGTATATTATTAACTGATAAATCTGTTGGGAAAACCAGATTTTCATCGGTTGTTCTTATAGTCCATTCTTTTACAGGCTGACCAAATTTTTGAGCGTCTGTTTCCACTCCACTCCAAATTTTTGTATTTTCCATACCATCTGCATACCATGAGGAACGAGCCATTTGTTGATATCCAATACTTCCTCGACCTTGTAGATGCCCAGTCATTCCTCTATATCTGAAATCCTGCTTTCTTCCCACTTGTTGAAGTTGAGAAACTACGAATGTCTGATCTACCCTTTCTAAAGAAAAATAAGGGTAGAACTCTTTTTTAGTTTTCTTGTAGACATTATTTCCAGAGGAAGGTACAGCTTCAGTATAGGAAATTCCAGTGATAATACTTCCATTTCCTTGATTAATAGACTTAATTCTTGCTAATTCAGAAAGCGGAGTTGGTGCTTTTATTCTATGTAAATGCTGTTTCCAATATAAAAATACATTATAATAGTTATTATTTGCTTTTATGGGGTTAGTAAGAGGAGTAAACAATGTTAAATCGTCAATATCCTGTACCGCATATGTAGGACTTGAAAATGATGGAGCAGCTACAAAATTAAGTGTTCCATCAGATGCAGATCCATTTGCTAATCTTGTGCTTATAACATATCCGAAATCCCTTTGCCCTTGTGCACTGAAATTATTGATTTGATTATATGAAAATATCTGAATAACATCCGATTTACCATCTTTATTCATATCTGCTACAGAAAAGAAATATTGTCTGGCAAATTGAACATAACTATTATTTGCTTGTGTCTGACGTTTTCTATATGAAAAGAACTCAACTTTCAGAAAATTGGTAAAACCTGTACCAGTTCCTATATAAAATCTCCAGTTATCTGGCTTTCCAATAGCATTATCTGTAACCGGAATAGTAAAATCCAGTTTTCCGTCCCCATTAAAATCCCCAAATAATACAGGAAATTCAGGATCTTTTGTCTCAACTAAATTATTTGTAAATCTAATTTTTTTAAGATATTGATTCGGAGCTGTTTTTACGAACTCTAATACAGTATAAGATGAATTAGAAACGTTAATAATTTCAACTTTACCATCTCCATCTATATCCATATATTGCTGGCTTTGGTAAGAACTTTCATTTACACCAAAATCATTACTAAAGGTTGATATAGGATTATCAACATTCTTTAGATCAATTATAAAATTTCCTACTTCGGAATTATAGCATTGGGTTCCTATAGGAAGTTTACTTTCATCTTCAACTGGTTCTAATCCTATATCTGGTCCACCAGAAATATAACATTCTCTTTTGGTTAAAGTCAAAAATATATCTTCAATTCCATCTCCATTAAGATCTCCATTTTTAAGCTTTGTTGTAATACTACATAAAGCAGCGTCTGGATTACAGTCTTTTTGATATACAAATTTGTTGAAAACTTTTACAAAAGCATTGTTTCTAAAAATATATCCACATATATATCCATCTTCATACTGTACAATTCCATTACCATTATATACCTGTCCTTCTTCGTCTAATAAAGTACCAACTACTTTAGCTTCAGAATTAAAATATTTATTTGTTGTAATTGTCGTGAATGTATCGTTATTAAATGCTCCTAACTTAACAGTGCCATTCGACATAACAAAATCGATATAGGAATCTCCATTGAAATCTCCTGTCAGCCTTACACCGCTAAAAGGGTCGCTATTGGATAAATAATCCAAGTCTACCGAAGAAGGTACTGGTAGAGGATACTCAAATGTTATTGGGTTGGCAGCAACTCCTTCAGAATTATATTCTGTAATTTTATTGACAAACTGGTAGCTTGTACCATTGTTGCCATATTCAATAGTATATTTTTTATAAGGATTGTAGTTCGTTTTCACGATAATATGATCCAATATCCTGTCTTGAATCAATGAAACTCCACTAACATAATATTGCTCGGACAGAGTTCTAGGCAAATAATTAAATGTAACCTCATTGATTAAAGGGGTATTTAATACTTCGTTCCCCCCCCATTTAATACTGGAAACAGAAGACACATTTTTAGATGCAGTCTGTACATAGTTATAAGCAATATAATTTCCCTGAGCATCTCGCCATTTAACAATATTATATTCTACGGGTGTTCTGGCTAAACTTGCTCCCGAAGTAGTACCACCATACCAAGCCTGCGAGCCATCCTCAAAAGTCACTTCCCAGTATTCGGGACCTTGCCATACCTGTCCTGTGATCGCACCAATTGATTTTATTTTGATATTTGAATACTTCTCCGTAACATATTCTGCTCCATCTTTACCATATTCTCCTGATTTTAAAATCAATCGTTGTCCGTTAAAACTATAATAGTCTGAATAATCTAACTTTACATTGGTTAATTCTCCGTCTTTTTCTATATTTTTTCCACTTCTGGAGATGGTCGTGATTCCCGAGATTGTCCAGCCAAAACCAGTAATTCCATTTCCGGAATTACTCAGATAGATTAAGCTCATATTGGGAGAAACATTTTTAATACCTTGAGGCAGATCAATCGGCAGGGTAAATTGCAGCTGCCCAGCTCCACTCACTTCAATATTTCCTTTAGTATCATGAAAGCTTCGCCCCGAAGGAGCAGTTGTTCCAGATGGATTATTTGCCCCTGCTCCTGAATCTACAGGACCTCCGCCCGGATTTTCCGTTGCAGAACCAATCTTAGCTACAAAAGGATTCGAGACATTTCCTGATGCGTGAAATCCCTGAGCCAATACAACCGTCTGCGGATCCTGCACCGTTCGGGTCGTGCTTTCTGCCTGATACAGTATGGTCTGCGAAAAGCCCATGACTGAACATAAGGACAGTATAAATGATGAAAATAATTTCATTTTCATTGTTGTTAATAATTATATTTTGTTAAAAGTTTTTATCGCTTTGTAATGTTTCTGCTGAAAACCCTTCCGTCTTTCAATGTGAAGTTCAATACATAAACTCCCCAATCATAACCGGTCATATTGATTTTCAACTGTCTGTTTAGACTCGGAATATTTTGTTGCTGGAATTTCCAGTGAACTGTACTGTGTTGGTAAAGTGAAACAGATTCAATAAGTCCGTCAACTTCTTCCGTCCAGTCAATGGTAAGATAATCGTTAACCGGAACCGGATATAATCTGATCTGCTTCCAGAAAGCTTTTTCATCCATTACAGGATCTTGTTTCACAGAAGTTACTGTTTTGATTTCTTCCACTTTCTTCATTTCTTCGGGCGCTGTTTTACCTGCTGAATTAGTTCCTCTGTATCTTTGGTTTCCAGCTTCGTCATACTTGAAATAAACTTCTGTCTGAGAAAAACCGAAGAAACCTATCATTAAAGAAAAAAGGAAAAGTATTTTTCTTTTCATCTGTGGTTATTTTTTTGTTGATAATAATTCCTGAACTTGTTTTTTAAGTTCTTTAATGTCTTCAGATTGAGATCTCAAAGCTTTATTTTCTTCCTGAAGTTGTTTTATCTGCTTATTTTGTTCGATTGAATAAAGTGTTAATTCTTCAATTTTTTCAAGAAGTTTAGCATCCATTTCTCCAAGGTTAATTCCGTCTTTTTCTACCTCAGAAGTCGAAGGAATATTTGGAAGATGTCCTTTTTCTTCGATGTGTTTTTCCACTTCTTCCAATGTTCTAAGCTTATAATCCTTTTTAAATACGTAATCTGCCCAACCGTTAGCTGCAGGATTTTCTACTTTTATTTGCTCAGCTTTTATACCTTTTCTTACATAAAAAATATAATTAGGATCATTATCATATTGATCTGTTCCTACTGTTACTTTTCCCGTATTAAATACTACTAAGCTGTTTTTATGAACAACATCAGAAAATCTGATTCTTGTAATTCCAGAAGAATTTGGTGTACTGGTGTCTGTATTTGGATCTTCAGAATTATTGTTTCCCATCATAAACTCTAAGTTTCTCATTGCTCTTGTCTTTACCACGAAATCTCCTTGCTGGGCCCAAGGTGCAGCACAACCGGGACATTGTACACTTACTAACTCCAATCTTGCTCCGGCTGGTGTTCCTGCAGCGCTTTGATTTCCGATTACCACACCATTTACATAAGGACCTCCAAAAATCCTCATTCTTTCTGTATTATTTGTTTTAAATACAACATCCTGATCATCAATACTGCCTATAAAATTGTTGTTAGATACTGTTCCTGTATTTCCTGTTAGACCCCAAGATTGAGCAAAAGATAATGATGAAACAAAAATCGCTATCGAAATTAATTTTATTTTCATAAACGTTAAAATATGTTAAATTAAAAGTTACAAAATTAAATATTATATTTCACAACAAAAAGAGTTTTAATAACATTTAATATGACCTTTATCACTTTTTAGGGACTTTTTGTTGCTTAAATCACCCTTATAACAAAATTGACTCATTCTGATGACAAAACTTGTAGCCTTATTTTCAAATATTAAATTCTAAAAAATCAAAACAAGAAAAATAAAGCAATGTAAAACTTAGCTAATATTTTTTATAAAGATTAGGAATAACTATCCAGCTCTTCCTTTCTCTTTTTAATAAAATCTGTAGGGCGAATTCCGTTAATTTCGTAAAAAAGATCTGAAAAATTCTGTCGGGAAGCGATTCCGCATTCTTTTGCGAGGGTTTCGATGCTGTACTTTAAGTATTTTTTATCCTCAAAAAGCAGATTGGTGATGTAATTGATTCTGAGTTCGCTTAAATATTTATTGAAATTCGCTTTTTTATATTCATTAATAACCTGAGAAAGATAGTTGGAATTAGTACCCAGTTGGGCGGCTAATTTGCTAATTGTTAATCCTTTTTGTGTAAACCCCTTTTTATCTTCAAACGTTTTAAGCTTTTTCAGAAGTTCTTCTACCTTATTTTCTGTAATCGTAAGCTTTTTTTCTTCGATCTGCGGAACAAGTTCTTTCGTTTCGTCCATCTCTTCTTTCTGATGGTTTGCCGTGAACTTCTCTTCTACCAAAATATATTTTTTCTGAATTTCTTTGGATTTTTTATGCCTTCTCGTCAGCAGAACAACCAGACCGATTGCCCAGATAATTAACACAATGATAATAATAGTCCCGAGATAATTTATTTTCTGAAGTTTATTTTTTTCGTCCAGTAAAGTATCGGTATCGTAATCTTTATGAATTTTCGGGGACAGATAAATAAAATCTCTAGACATAATACTGTCTGCACGAAGCAACTGGCTTGTGTAGTAGAGCTGGTTCTTCTCGTTTTTCTCTTTTTTGGAATAATCGATCAGGATTTCATAATTTTCCCTCAGTTCCGGAAGGATAAACTGATGTTTCTGAAAAATGGAATCAATCTTTTTAAAATATATAATAGATTGTTTGGTCTTTTTAAGATCGGAATAAGTTTTCCCGATGTAGAAATAACTTACCGAAAGCCTTGCAAAATCACGGCTTTCTCTGATCACGGGCAGAGACTGATTAAAGTCTTTTAATGCTTCCTTGAATTGATTTCTCTTGTATTCTGAAATACCCTTCGACAAAAGGAAATATCCTTTTTCCAGAGCATATTCCGGATTATCTCCTATCTCCGTAAGTCCGGTCTGTATAGCAGCATCCACTTCTTCTTGTTTCCCAAGATGCCTGTTGCAGATAATAAGCTGGTGAAGACTGTTGAGATAGCCTTTCTTATTGTTATAAATTTCATTAGGATGAAGTTTGGTGATGGATTTCGCCTTTTCCCTGTAATAGACAAGGCATTTCGTAAAGACCTGTGAAGCATCTTCGTAATAGCCGAGATAGCTTTTTACCACTCCGATATGATACAGATTCTGATATTTTAGATATTGATTTCTGGTATTTCTTGAATATTTATAAGCTTCAAGATATTCATTAAGAGCAAGTTGAAATTTTTTATAGTGGTAATAATAAATAACACCTTTATCAATATGGGCAACAATTTTAAGATCATCCTCATTCGTCTGATTGGCTGCCCAGATCATGCTGTCTGCATACTTCAGCTTATTTTCGTTTAAGGAAGAAAAAAATACAGCATCTTTATATCCCTGAACCAGCTTTCCGTAATTCTTTTCCTTTTTCGCTAAATTGATGTATGGCTTTATAAAAGGAAATGCCTTCATATCATTTTCCGGAAAATCTTCATATTTCAGCCTGAATTTATAATAATCGCTGTACCCTTCCTGCGAGAAGACTAAATTAAAAATTCCGACAAAAAGAATAAAAAATAATTTTTTTTTCACCCTGTTAAATAATCCTATGTGTAAACTCCGTCAAAAGTACAGAAAATAGATCATTTTTTATCAAAGAATATGGAATTAAAATGTGGTATAGAATTATTTCTAC